>JAURFZ010000004.1 GCA_030834045.1 Burkholderiales bacterium | reverse complement strand
CCGGCTTCGTGCGCGCCAGCCTGTTCGTTACGGGGCCTTTATTGAAACGCCCGAACGCCAGGTGCTCTGCTTTTCCCCCGAGCTTTTTATTAAAAATGAGGAGGGCTTGCTTACGGCCAAACCCATGAAAGGAACCCTGGGCCGGCTGCATGCCAAGGCCGAAGACCTTTCAAGCAATGAGAAAGATCGTGCCGAGAATGTGATGATCACCGACCTGATTCGTAACGACCTTGGCCGAATCTGCGAGACGGGCAGCATTAAAGTGCCTGCGCTTTTTGATGTGGAAGAAGTCGGTGAGGTGTATCAAATGACCTCCACCATCACTGGAAGGATTAAGCCCGGGCTTTCACTGAACGATATCCTGCGGGCAAGCTTTCCCTGCGGCTCGGTGACTGGGGCCCCCAAAAAACGCACCATGGAAATTATTGCGCAGCTTGAGCCCCATGACCGAGGGCTTTATTGCGGCTCCATTGGCCTTTTCGAACCCAATGGTAACTTTCAGCTTAACGTGGTGATTCGCACACTTGAAGTCAATGCGCAACGGGATGTCACCATTGGCATAGGTTCGGGCATTACCATTGACTCAAGTGCCAGTAATGAATGGCAAGAGTGTGCGGTGAAGGCGGGTTTCGTTACAGGGCTCTCCTCACCGGTGGGGCTAATAGAAACCCTGCGAGTTGAAAATGGCCACGCCCCCTTGCTAGCCTTGCATTTGAATCGTATGCAGGCCTCGGCCAAGGCCTTAGCTATTGCATTTAATCGGTCGTTGGTTGAGCGCAAAGTGGAAGGCCTTCTTAAAGAATCGCTGCGTAACCCCCAAGGAGACAAACCTGAGGGACTGAGCCTTTTGCGCCTAGAACTCTCGCCGGACGGAGAGCTTCAGATTCGACAGCAAAGAATCGACCCGGTCACGGGGCCGCAGAAAATCTTCTGGGCAAAAGACCTGATCGGTGAGCAGCTTGCAATCATGAAAAGCTCTTACCGACTGCTGTCCCACAAAGCCACTGCACGTGCCCAGTACGATGCCGCCTGGCGGGCTGCGGTCGCGAGAGGGGGGTTCGACGCCCTTTTTACAAACGAGCGCGGCGAGGTAACGGAAGGCGGGCGCAGCAACATCTTTGTATTCGTTAATGGTGCCTGGATAACGCCACCGCTGCGTTGTGGGGTGTTGTCCGGGGTAATGCGCACAACCCTGTTAACTGACTGGGCGGCAAAGGAAGAATTGCTCTATCCCGAAGACCTTCAACGCGCGCAGCGAATCGTCGTCGTGAGTGCCCTGCGAGGGGTAATTGATGCAACCCTTGAAGTACCTTGATCACGACTCATACAACCGGTTTAGCCGGCAGCAAGTGCGGCTTACAGTACAGCAAGCCGTGCGACTTCTTAAAGAGCATCAGAGCGCATTCGTATACGATACCGAGATCCAAACAACTCCCTATCGGTAAGTCCTCATGACCAAGAACACGATCGTCAAAGCAGACGTAAATGCGCCTGCAGTAACCGAAATCCTCGCTCATTTTGTGATCAACCATCCAAGTAAGGGCTGGTCAGATGCGGTGGATGAGCAGGCCCACCGTACCCTTGCGAATTGGACAGGCTGCGCCATTGGCGCATCACACCATGAGCCCGTTGAAGCAGCCTTACGTGCGGTGATGATGCTTGAGCCTGCGCCTCAGGCCAGCATCTTAGGCCGCACCGAGAGGGTTGATATTGCGAATGCAGCGCTGATCAATGGCATCAGTTCGCACACTTTTGACTACGATGACACTCATCTGAAAACGATCATCCATCCCGCTGGCCCAGTCGCCTCCGCTTTAATGGCCCTCTCTGAGCTCTTAAACAGCAGCGGCCGCGAAGTGATGGATGCACTAGTGCTCGGCATTGAAGTGAGCTGCCGGGTCGGAAACAGTATTTACCCTGATCACTATGACCGCGGCTGGCACATTACCGGTACCACCGGAATACTGGGTGCCGCTGCTGCCTGCTCACGCCTTTTGAAACTCTCGGCTGAGCAGACACAAATGGCCCTAGGCATTGCAGCAAGCCAGCCGGTTGGACTGCGAGAGCAGTTCGGCACCATGACCAAGCCGCTGCATCCAGGTGCAGCAGCAAAGACGGGTCTCATGGCTGCGCTTATGGCCAAGCAAGGCTTCACAGCATCTGCTCGTGCTTTAGAAGCGCCCCGAGGCCTTATTCAAGTCATCTCTGATAAATGTGACTGGAAGGAAATCACCGAAGGCCTAGGTCTAAACTGGGAATCAGCCCTCAACACATACAAGCCATTTGCCTGCGGCATTGTGATTCACCCCAGCATTGACGGCTGCGTCCAATTGCGTAATCAGCACAACCTCAAGCCCGAGCAGATCGAAGAAGTGCGGCTGAAGGTGCATTCTTTGGTGATTGAGCTAACCGGCAAGAAAACCCCGAAAAAAGGTCTAGAAGGAAAGTTTAGCGTCTATCACTCCTGTGCTGCCGGCCTAATTTACGGCAAAGCAGGTGAGCATGAATATTCCGATGCAGTCGTACAGGATCCGGCAGTCATCGCACTGCGTGACAAGGTTCAAGCAGTAATTGATGACAGCATTGGTGAGGCAGCAGCTGACATTACCGTACTGACCAAAGACGGAAAGCAGCACCATATACTCATAGAACATGCAATCGGATCACTTGAGCGACCAATGAGCAATGAGCAGCTCAAGACGAAGTTTATGGATCAGGTCGCCGCAGTAATCGGCCAGGGCGCAGCCGATCAGGCCTGGCAGAGGGCAATGAATTTCGGAAGGTAATCAAGGCTTGCCAGCATAAATGCCCGAAACATCTATTTTGCTGGCGGGCGTGCTTGTCTGCTTTCTGGGAGGCATTCTCGGGGGCTTAAGCGGGGCCGGCACGGGCATCGTTGTCGCGGGGTTTCTAACCCCCATCATCGGCGCCAAGGCAGTCATGCCAGCCTTGGCTGTCATCATGTTAATTAACAACGGCAGTAGGGTGTTCTACTATCGCCATTCCGTTCAAGGAAAAGTAGCCTTACTCATGACGGCGCTCGCCTTGCCTGGGACATGGTTCGGAACACAGCTCTACATGGATCTGTCTGCACGCACCCTCGAGATTGTCCTGGGCGCGGCCATTCTTACGATCTTGGTGTTCCAATTGGCGAAACGAAAACTGCACGATCCAACGCCCAGTGGAACAGTGTCTAAAAAAGTTTACTGGCTGGGCGGACCCCTCTCCCTTCTCTATGGATTCTTAAACAGTATGGTCCCGGGATCCGGAGTTATGGTTTTGGCGTTCTTTACGGCCATAGGAATGACAGCATCGGCCATCATCTCTACCGATGCAGTGATCTCTTTAGCGCTGAATGTGGGCAAGATCATTATGTTTCGCAGTCTTGACGGCCTGCCCAACTCATTGATCTTCATTTCAATTGTGTGTGGTGTGGCGAGCGTGCCCGGTGTCTGGTTTGCCAAGTGGATCTCCACCCGATTGCGCCAGACCACCCAACGTTGGATTATCGAGTTAGTCATTGCGCTTAGTGCAATCCATATTTTATGGAGAGCTTTATAAGGGATTTCGAGCACTCGTTTGAATAGATCTTGGCGAAGGCATGCCCGAAATCTTCAAGAAAAGAAGGCTGGACCTTACTGGACCCACCTTAAAACCTCTAGAATTCGATGTGAGAATAGAAGTCAATTTCTAACTTAGCTACTTCAACCACTAAAACAGCGCAAAGTATTCAACCCATGATAAATCCTGACCCCCGACCTCGTATTGGGCTGATGCTAGGTGACCCCACCGGGATCGGACCGGAAGTTGCGCTAAAGCTCCTTGATCGTCCCGAGACTCATCAGCAAGCAAAAATCTTGGTGGTGGGTGATCGCCGAATCTTCAATCAGGCAGCACAAGAGCTTGGGATTTCTCTGCATCCAAAACTGGTCTCTATGGAAGAGCCCTTTGAATGGCCACAGCCCGGCTCACATGAGGTGGCTATGATCGATCTCGCTAACATTGACCCATCAAATGTCACTAGGGGTAAGCTCGATCCGCAAATAGGCTGGCGGGTGGGTGAGACGCTCAAGGCAATGACCGACATGGCCTTGAATCATCAGATCGATGCGGTCTGCTTTGCGCCCCTAAACAAGGCGGCTATTAACCGTGGCGGATGGCAATACCTTGATGAACATGCCATGTTTGCCGACTGGAATGCTCATCAAGGTTATTACGGCGAAGTTAATATCATTCCGATGTTTTGTACGTTTAGAGTCACCTCACACGTAAGCCTGCGAAAGGCCGTTGAAATGGTAACTCCCGAACGCATAAAGGGGGCTGTCACCTTGGCGCATCAAGTGATGCAAGACCTCGGTTTTCCAACGGCGCGTATTGGTGTAGCTGCGCTCAATCCCCATGGCGGTGAATCAGGGCTCTTTGGCGATGAGGAGATCACCATCATTCGGCCTACGCTCGAAAAAATGAAGGACTCTGGCCTGTTCACCGAGGGTCCCTACCCCTCAGATACCGTATTCCTTAAGGCTAAGGCAGGCCAGTTGGATGCAGTCGTCATCATGTATCACGACCAAGGCCAGATCGCTACAAAACTGCTTGGATTTAGCGAAGGCGTTACCCTAACCGGCGCGCTGCACACCATTTACACCACGCCCTCTCACGGCACGGCCTACGATATTGTCGGCCAGAAAAAGGCCAACCCGGGCGCGATGGCCAAGGCCTTTGAAGTAGCCGTTAAGCTTGCGAGCCGGCGCGGAAACGCTGCTCCCACCGCTCAAGCACACTAAGGCCAAGGGTCTCCGCATAGTCTTGCGTGGGCATGAGGTGGTTGATGAGCGCCTGGGTTTCGCCTGCAAGCAACCGCGCCATGTTTGCCTGCAAAGCATGACCAAAACTGCCGCGAGCAAGTGATGGGAATATGCCAATGGAGATGCCATGGGCTCTCCATTGGTCTGGGTTCAAGGCCATTAGCCTTTCATCAACACTCATATTCACCAGACAAGGGGCCTTCACCTGCTCCGAGACAGCACGAATCTGATCAAGCAGCTCTGACGTAGACTTTAGTTCAACAAATACTGCTTCGGCCCCTGCCGCCACAAAGTCACGCGCACGATGAATGGCCTCGTCAAGCCCGTGCGCAGCTGCGCAATCTGTTCGCCCCACAATAATAAGCGGGTCCGAGTCAATCCGAGCGCAACAGGCCGCATCAATTCGACTAACCGCCTCATCATGGCTAAGTACTGACCGAGCACCTGGCAGCTGTGCGCAACGTTTCGGCGTAGGCTGATCTTCAATATGAATCGCTGCAACGCCAGCGGCCTCCAGGGCTCGTACAGCCCGGCGAATATTCACAACACTGCCAAAGCCTGCATCAGCATCAGCAATTAAAGGCAACCGTGAACATTGACTGAGACGCGATAGGTGACCAGTAAGCAATGTAAGGTCCACCAGGCCTACATCGGGCTCGCCCAGTAGACAGGCCGAGACCGCATTGCCTGAGACATAGGCTGCATCAACCGGATAGCGCTCAATGATTCGCAGACCGAACCCATCGTAGACCCCAGGGGCAAAGACCGAAGAACCAGAGGCAAGCGCCTTACGCAGCACACGCCGCTTCTCTGCGGCTGATGGCATGGGAAGGTCGTTGACCGGGATCACTGTATCGAGCGCCTGTTAGGCCGAGACCGGCCAGCCCTTGTTCTGATCGAGGTAAGCCAAAAGACCACCTGATGAAACAATTTGCAATAAAACCTGCGAGAGCCCATTGGTCTTGCGTATAGGTGCGCCAGTGACCTCAATAATGCCTGTTTCTAGGTTGATGGAACTCTCACTGCCCGCCCGAAACCCCGAAATGTCTGCACTCAGAAGTGCCAATCCATTGTTGATTGAATTTCTAAAAAATGCCCGCGCAAAAGAAGGAGCAATTACCACGGCTACGCCCATTTCTCTTAAGATCTGAGCAGCCTGTTCGCGTGAGGAATTGATTCCAAAATCCTTTCCGGCCACCAGCACGATAGACTGGCCTGCAGCCCGGTAGGCCTTCGCCTGGGCTGGAAATGCGGGATCGAGCTTTTCAAATGCATGCTCGACCACATAGGCATTGTCTTTGCCTGCAAGATATTTAGTGGAACAATGGATATCAGTGTTTACATAGTCACCTAAAACCATTGTGATACCAATGACGGTCGCACTCATAGTTGGCCCCAGTTCACATGATCAATCTCACGCGGATCAGTAATCACTCCTCGCAGAGCCGATGCAGCCACAGTGGCCGCTGACCCAAGCCATATTTCAGCGCTATCGTTACCTAAACGTCCCTTGAAGTTTCGGTTTGCCGAGGAAATCACAGTTTCTCGATCGCCCGGCGTGAAATGACCAGTGACACTGATGCAGGTGCCACAGCCCGCTGACTCAAAGGAGCCACCCGCCGAGACGATTATTTCAACAAGCCCTTCTCTTACGGCCTGCAGGTAAATGTCACGCGAGGCAGGCGTGACAATCATGCGAACACCTGGTGCTAACTTATGGCCTTTAAGAACCGCAGCCACTTGCCGAAGGTCTTCTAAGCGACCGTTGGTGCATGTGCCCACAAGTGCGGCATGAATCTTTTGACCCGAGGCCTGCTTTGCGCTCACGATATCGTCAACCTCATGCCGGCGTGCCACCTGAGGCTCAAGGGAGGTCACATCAATGGAAATCTCTTTCAAATAAACGGCATCTGAATCGGCGTATACAGGCTTAGGTTCACGTGCGCCGTGCGCCTTGAGCCATTCGATTGTTTTTTCATCAGCTTCTAATGTCGCTGCCTTTGCGCCCAGCTCAGCGGCGTGGTTACACAAGGTCATGCGATTATCTATGGACATAGCAGAGACCGCGGTACCCACATATTCAATCGCCTGGTAGTTGGCGCCTTCTGCGCCGAGCTTACCCAGCATGTAAAGGGTGATATCTTTTGCCCAGACACCGGGGCCCATGCGACCTTTTAGTTCTATTTTTAGACTGTGCGGCACCTGAAACCATAGCTTGCCATAGGCCATGACAGCGGTAAGGTCTGTGCCTTCAACCCCTATTCCCAGTGCATTGAATGCACCAGAGGTTACCGAATGACTGTCGGTGCCCACCACTAGATCACCTGAAGTGACATGGCCTTTTTCAGAAATGAGCTGATGACAAATGCCTTCGCCAATATCGTAGATCTGTGCTCCCGACTCTTTTGCAAACTCACGCAGCCGAGTGTGAATCTGCGCAGCCTCTTTGTGAGGCGGGGGCGAGTAATGATCAAGCACCAAGGCTGTTTTCGGTGCGAAACGCAAAGGCACCTCATTGAGCCGACCCAGGGCTTTCATCGCACCGGGCGCACGGGCATCGGTGAGCATTGCAAAATCAACGTCAGCAACCAGAAAATCCCCGGGCTTGCACGTGGGTAATCCTGCGTGGGCCGCTAGAATTTTTTCAACGATGGTCTGACTCATACTCTTTTTCACGATGTCGGAAAGGAATGAAACAATACAGTCATCGCAACTACCCTGCAAATACAATCTGACGAGAAAGTGTTTTTAAATGTTCAAAAAAATAAGCTGTGAATCAGCAAAAGAAAAAATCCATAGCCGTTCGGAGTGTGCGCTGCTCGATATTCGCGAACATGGGCAATATGGCGAAGGTCATCCGTTTTTATCGGTCAACTGCCCCTACTCTGACTTTGAGCAGAGCGTCGCGCGTCTGGTTCCCAATACAAAGGTCCCCGTGATTCTCATGGATAACGCCGATGGCATTGCCGAAAAAGCGGCTGACATCATGAACACGATGGGCTATTCGGCAGTGTTCATGATGGACGGAGGCGCGCCCGCCTGGAGTAAAGCAGGGTATACCCTGTACAAGGGGGTTAACCTGCCCAGCAAGACCTTGGGTGAGGTTATTGAGCACCACGAACACCCCAAAGTGATCTCCCCACAGACTCTAGCCGAATGGAAATCACAGGCAAAGCCAATGCATTTATTTGACTGTCGCCCACCTAATGAATACGACAAGATGACCATTCCTGGGGCACTCTGCGTTCCCAATGGCGAGCTTGCCCATCGACTGGGGGCCTTGGTGCAGGATTCAGAAACGCCTATCGTGGTGACCTGCGCAGGAAGAACCCGGGGATTGATAGGCGCAGCTGGTCTTGAGCGCTTAGGTCTCTCCAACCCTATTTATGCAGTAGAAAATGGCACACAAGGATGGGCATTAGCGAGCTATTCACTGAGCCACAAAAATGGCCAGCCCGAAATGCCGGCGCTAGACGATACTGGCCTTGCCATAAGCCGTAAGCGAGCTGAGGCCTTAATTGCTAAAGAAAACCTGCGATGCATCAATGTTGAAGAGTTTGAAGACCTGGCTAACGATACAGATCGAACCCTGTATCTCGTTGATGTCCGCAGTATTTCGGAATACAGTCGCGGTCATTTGCCAGGAGCTGTGCACTCATGGAGCGGTCAAGTATCACAGGCCTCTGACCTAATCATTGGTGTGCGTCGCGCCCGCGTTGTGCTAAGCGATGACACTGGGATGCGGGCAGCAATTGCAGCCGTCTGGCTGCGTGCCATTCAATACGAGGTGTATATCTTGCGCGAGACAAGCCCCTCGAGTCTAAAGCCAAACTGGCAACGCAGTGCCCCGCGGCTCCCAGAGTGCCAGCCGCTAGAACAGTTCACCGCGCAGACTGCCTTGCAAGCGCTGCAAACCGGCCGTGCGCAGTTAATAGATTTACGCAGTTCACAAGACTTCCGTAAAGGCCATATTCAAGGCGCTCATTGGGCCAGTCGTGCACGGCTCGGTTCGGTTGATAAGACACGACCCGCTATTTTGCTTGCCAATAATGCGCCTGCTGCAGCCTATGCTGCCGATGACTTGCGCAGAAGCGGGGTTGAAGTGATCGGCCAGATCAACGGCGGCATGGGGGCATGGGGAAAGGCTAGCTATGCGCTTGAGAGTTCACCGAGCAATCCGCCCGACGAGGACTGTATTGACTTTCTGTTTTTCGTTCATGACAGACATGATGGAAACCTAGAGTCCGCACGGCGTTATCTCGAGTGGGAGACAGGGCTAATTGGCATGCTCGACGAAGATGAGCATGCAAGTTTTAACCTTTCATAGGGCTACTGCTTTGAACCCCCCGTGCCTGAAATTGGCCAGGGGGGGGTTTAAAGAAACGGCCGGTTCAAACTGATAAGAGTGCAGTGAGCTCTCGAATGCTTCCAAGCCTCTCAATGCCACGTACCATCTCAACCACCTGAGCTCCCTTTTTTGCGTCGAACTTCGCAAACTCACAGTTCTCTCGGAATTTCTCTGCAACCTCTTCATAGCTCATGGGCATAGCAGGGCTTCCGCGACCGAAGTCGGCATGGCCACGAATAACACGGCCATCTGTAAGCTTAATGGTGATGATGGTTGTCATTTTGTGAAAGCCTGCGGCTTCAGCTTCAGGGTCAACGCCGAAGTCAACTTTACCGATCATGGCCTGAACATCGGGACGCATCACCACCTCGTCGGTGAATTCAGATAGGCCTGCACAGCGCTCTAACAAGAGAATTGCCATACAGAATTCCATCGAGAACTTCGCCTGAAGCTCATTAGTGGGGCGATGATGAATCAAGGCGTTGGGCATGTTGTGATTGGTACCTACCTTCACATTCACAATCTGCTCGGGCTTAATGTCATGCTCTTTAATCAGTCGCAGCATCTCGGTCATGCCGGGATGAGTCAATGAGCCCGAGGGATGTGGCTTGATCGAGACACCCGGCGAGGCGAAGGTCCAAGGCTTTCCTAGAACACCGTCAATGGCCGAGGCATCGTAACCGCCGCCTGCGGCACTGAAAAACCCACGCTGTGCTTCCAGAATATTGGGAGCCGCTGTCCAACCAATTTCAGCAAACTCTGCGGCTACAACGCCACTCTCGGACGAGCGCCCTGCATGAAAAGGCTTAGTCATCGTTCCAAAGTTTTCCCTCAGGCCGGCAGACTGGCTGCCCGCAATCGACAGGGCGCGAAGCATGGCCTCGTGATTTAGTCCCATGAGCTTGCCAGCCGCACTGGCACTTGCAAATGTTCCACACGTCGCAGTGGAGTGGAACCCTGTTTGATAGTGACGAGGGTTAATCGCCTCGGAAATCTTGCATTCAACCTCTACCCCTAGCTGATAGGCCAGCATGACATTAGCCCCGGAAGCATTCAGTGCTTCACCTTTCGCAATCGCCGAGGGCAGCGCGGGGGCAGTTGGATGGGTCAGAAGGCCATAGACTCGATCCTTCGCTACCGCAAGCTGGGTATCGTCATAATCATCGGCGTGAATGCCAACCCCGTTTGCAAAGGCTGCAAACCTAGGCGCTGTCTTGATATTCGAGCCAAACACGGTGGCTGGGCCGTCCGTGACGCCTAGGGACTTTAAATGCTTGCGAACGAGCTCACCCGATTTTGCCACCGAGCCAGAAATAGCCAGGCCGATTCCATCCAACATTGATTTTTTTCCAAGCTCCATCACGTCGTGCGGAATATCACCAAGCTTGGTGTCACAAACAAAACTGGCAACGTAATGGGTTAGGCTACTTTTTTGTGCTTCCGACATTCAACAACTCCTTTGATTAAAGAACTATTTACTGAATAGACCTGCAGTTAAGAAACCCTTTTAAGACGTTTTATTTTTTGCTGGTGAGTCCCGACAGCAACGCCCTTACCGCTCACCCTCTCTATAGACTCCCCAATGTGCTCGCGCACAAGCTGCTCCAGTTGTTGCATGAGTGGATCAAGGGTCTGATCAAATCGATAAAACAGACAAATTCCTACCGGCTCGAACCGACGGCTCGCCTGAACCCTGCGAATCTGCCCAAGCGCCTCGTGCCGCAAAGCCACTGGCTCGGGGATCAGCGTCACGAAGGGAGAGCCCGCCAAGAGCGCCAGGCTCGACTCGAATGATTTGGTCTCGATCACCGGCACTGGCGACTCCAACCGCTCGTTTAACAAAAGTCGCTCAAAGGACCTGCGCGTTGATGTGGAGTAAGCGGGCAAGATAAACGGATGCTGAATCAAAGATTCAAGATCAATCGGGGATGTGATGCTTGTATTTCCTGCATCCACCACAAACACAGTCACTTCATCGTATAAATGCCGACTAACGAGCCCCTCAAAATTGGTGAAATCCGTTAATTGGCCGATCACGGCATCGAGCTTGCCCCGCAATAAATCCTCGAGTACTTCGCCCGAGTGAAGCTCAATGGCGTTTAGCCGCATTGAAGGCGTTGCATTCGCTGCTTTCTGAATGAAGGACGGAAACAAGGTGTGCATCACACGAGGGATGCAGCCTAACCGCACAGAACGTAGGCTTGAGTCCTCACGTACCTCGAGTGCCTGAAGCTCTCGCAGAATTCTTGCAGACCGGCCAATCAGATTCTTTGCCTCTGGCCTTGGAAGGCAGCCTGAACGCGAGCGTACAAAAAGCTCCATACCCAAAACCTCTTCGGCCTCGGCCAACCGCTTGGAAATTAACGGCTGATGTTCCTTAAAACGCTGGGCAGCACTGTGAATTGAACCCGCCTGAGATACCCAGACAATGGCCTCGAGATGACCCCGAGACAGGCGCGCACTCTGGCGTTTGCCCGCTAGATCGAGGCTCACCGTGGGGTCTATCTCGAACTCGGAGGGCGCCTTAAGAGGAGATTTTCTTTTCACACTACAAAATTTAAGGTATCGATTTATTATCGGAGGATAAATTATAAGATCTTTTCAATATCCGCGAATAAGCTTAGAGTCGTGCTCGGAAAGACGTAAAAATAGTGAGGAGACCCATCCATGTTTAAAATCAAAACCAAGAGAATCGCAGACGCAATTGGGGCTGATGTTCTTAACATAGACATTCGCCAACCCCTAAGCAGCGAACAAAAGCAGGCCCTACTTGATGCATGGGCCCAGTTCCTCGTGTTGCGATTTCGTGGGCAGCCCTTGACCGACCCCCAGCTTATTGCTTTTGCCGAAAACCTGGGCCAACTTGACCCCCCTGGGCCCAACCCGCAGGGCAAGCCCTACCTGCCCGAGTTCCCCGAACTCAATGTCATTTCAAATATCAAGCAAAACGGCCAAGCGATCGGCGGCTTAGGCGATGGCGAGGCGATCTGGCATGCTGATATGACTTATATGAACTCAGTGCCTGTTGGCGCTGTGTTGCATGGCATCGAAGTGCCTCCGGAAGGTGGTAACACCTACTGGTCGAATAACTACATGGCCTTTACCACCCTGCCTACCGAGTTAAAACAAGCCATTGAAGGCAAAAAAGCAATTCACGATTCCACATATAACAGTGCAGGAATCATGCGTATTGGCATGCAGCCGGTTACCGATGTTAGAAAGACGCCTGGCGCGCAGCATGCATTAGTAGTTCGTCATCCGCGAAACGGTAAAGAGCTTCTCTTTTTAGGAAGACGGCGTAACAGTTATATCGTGGGTATGCCCGTTGATGAGAGTGAGGCACTGCTTGATGAACTCTGGGCACACGCCACGCAGGCCGACTTCACTATGACGCAGCAATGGCAGCGGGGCGACACCATCATCTGGGACAATTTCGCAACCCTGCATCGACGTGATCCGTTCGATCCGAATACCCGGCGCCTTATGCACCGCGCACAAATCAAGGGTTTTACGCCAGTGCCTGCACGGATGGCGGCATGATGGCAGCCCGCATAAAGAAGGTAGAGGTCTATGGGGTTGAAGTACCACTCGTCGGCGCAGGATTTAAAAACGCCTATATCACCAAGACGAAACAACGTAGTGCGGTCGTGCGTATCACCGATGAGAGCGGTCAGGTCGGGCTGGGTAATATTGACCCCTCGCCTGGCTACTCTGTTGAAACGATTGAACAATCTTTAGAGACTCTTGCGAGCGTCCTAGCACCCGCCGCCTTAGGCCAGGACCCCGAGAACATCCATGTGCTCACGGCCCACTTAGACGCTCAGATTAGCCAGTTTCTCGATGCTAAAGCCGCCATTGAAATGGCCGCGACCGACCTGCTGGGCAAAAGGCATAAGCGATGCGTGAGCAGTATGCTCGGAGGCAGTTTTTTGAGGGAGGTGGAATTCAACGCCTGGATCGGAATTGTCTCGCCCGAAGAGGCTGCCACAGAGGCAAAACGCTGGTACGACGCTGGATGGCGTTCTGCGAAGGTCAAGATTGGCGGAGACATCCATGCCGACAGGGAACGAGTCGCCGCGGTACGCAAGGCCACAAGCCCCAATTTTAAAATTCGAGTGGATGCCAATGCAGGCTACTCTGTCGAACAGGCAATCGCCCTTGGAAAAATGCTTGAGCCATATCAGCTAGAACTTATGGAACAGCCTGTAGCTGCCCATGACTTTGAAGGCCTTAGGGCCGTTAAAGACGCAGTGAAGATTCCTATCATGGCTGATGAATCAATCACCGACTTTCAAGACCTGATTCGGATCATTGAACTGCAGGCGGCCGATATTGTGAAGCTAAAAGTCATGAAGCAAGGCGGTTTTTTAAGAACTTCGCGCATGATGGCCACAGCCGAGGCAGCGGGGCTTGGGATCGTAATCGGCCATGGCTTTGGGCTTGGCATCAACACCATGGCGGAAATCTTGTTGGCCAGTACCAGCAAGGCTGTACTCTCAGGCCTTGAGTGTGTAGGGCCCATCAAAACCACCGACGATATTGTGAAACACAAGCTCGACCTCAGTACGGGCCGGCTTACGATTCCTCATGGCCATGGCATTGGGGTAGAGCTAGACGAAGAAAAACTGCAACGATTCCGATTTTTCGAAAACGTCGCAATATAAAAACTTACTTGCTGGGCGGTGCTAGGCGGTTTTAAGCGGTGCTGGGCAGTGCTAGCGTCAGTGCTAGGCGGTGCTAGGCGGTGCTAGACCCCTGTTGTTCAAGCAGTCTGCGCTCTTTGGATTTCTTTATCTTGACACGAATCGTTAGAGCGATTGAGAGCATCATGAGGGCGAAGATAATGATGGCAGCAGGCCGCTCAAACACATAGCCTAGGTGGCCGTCACTGATCTGCATGGTCTTTAGCGCCTCATTTTCAACCAAGCCTCCAAGCAGCATGCCCACCACCACCGCTGCTGGCGGATATTTATAACGGGCCAAGACCCAGCCAAAAATTGCGAAGAACACCAGCGTGATGGGTCCAGATGATGAGTTATCTAGGGCATAGGCACCAAATACGGCAGCAGTCAGTACCGCAGGAATGAGGAACCTCAACGGCACCTTCACCAAAGAACTTGCAAAGTAGATGAACAAAAAGCCAACCGGGAATAACAACAGACACTGGCCAACATTACTAAGAAGGATGGTGTAGACCACATCTTTGCTTTTATCAACAAAGTTAGGCCCACCTACAACGTTATGCATAGCAAAGGCTGCAAGTAGCACCGCCGTAGCGCCACCACCCGGTATGCCCAAGGCCAGCATGGTAGCCATTGAACCGCCCTCTGAGCTGCTGTTTGCGGATTCCGCGGCGATGACCCCCTCTATATTTCCTTTTCCAAACGAGTCCGGATCGGACGAGTTACGCTTTGCCTCCGAATAAGACAAGAGATTTGAGACCGAGGAGCCAACCCCAGGGGTTGCACCGATAAAAATGCCAATCAGAGTGCCCCGGATCTGACAGACCTTATGCTTAAAAATACTAAGAAAACCAACCAGCATGCGTTTGGCGCTGAGCTCTCTGCCAGCATCGCTGTCGATAATGAACTTTGAATTTACAAGGCTAAACAGAGCGCTCGCAGCCAAGAGGCCCATCAGTGCCGGGACCTTTGAGACACCGTCGAGCAATTCCGGAATGTCCATGGTCCCACGTAGGTAGCCCGCAGTGTTCATCCCCACGGTACCAATCAACACGCCTAGTACCCCTGCGATCATGCCCCGCAGAAGGCTAACGCCCGTGAGCGAGCCCAGCATAAGCAGGCCCCACACAGTAATGCCCAGCATTTCCAGCGGGCCCATTTTAATTACCAGATTAGACAGAGGCACGATGAGAAAAAATAAGACCGTATAACTAACTAGAGCACCAGTGACTGAGGCCCCGAGGGCCGCCCCCAGCGCCTCGTTGTGCATTCCTTTTCTAGCCATCGGATAGCCATCGAAGGTGGTAGCCACAGCAGACGATGTTCCCGGAATATTCATCAGCACGGCGGGAACGGAGCCGCCAAAGCCTGCCCCAGTGAAGATGGATGTAAGAAAAATGATGGCGGGCAGAAACTCCATGTAAAGCGTCATGGGCAGAAACAAGGCCATGGCCATGGTTATAGAAATGCCAGGCAAGGCTCCAAAGACAAGCCCAATTAAAAGACCTGGAATCACCCAGATCCAGGCATCAAGGCTGGTGGAGAGAAGGGTTAGGGCCGTATCGAGGGCGACTGCGTCAATCATCGTCATTAGCCCAGTATAAGGTTCGGCATTGGGAAGGGGGCAAGGAGTTGGTAGCCCTTCACCATGACCACCGAGCAAAGCAGAGCAAAAATGAGCATGGCCCACCAACGGCGCTCACCGCAGATTGCCAGCCCAATGAAACAAAACAAAAAAACAGCTACATCAAACCCCACTGCGAACATGCACCAGACCAGGCCAACAAAGGCCACCATGATGGCTAGAATCCTGAGAGAACTAGGCACGTCTAAAATCTCGGGCTTGAGTTCTGCGGGCAATTTCTCTGTACGAAAACACTGCGGCAAAACGGCTGCCAACATAAGCAGCAAAATAATGCTCAAAGGCTGTACGAGAAGAGTATTTTCCGGGTCCAGTGACACCGAACGCAGGTCGACGAGGTACCACAGAGTCCAGGCAGCAATTGCTAGGATCATCAGCAGATGACCCCAGTCAACTGTGATGCGCCGGGAGGAGATGACTGGCATAAACAAGATTCTCTAATGTGAAAACTCGGCAGGGAAATCTATCTCTGCCGAGTCTATACGCAACGAACTACCGCGTGTTAGCTTACTTCTTCTTGATGAGATCCATATACTTGAAAAGGGTATTGCTTCCTTTTAGGTACATTGCCTGAGACTTCTCTGGACCGTACCACGGGTTCGGGTACTTCAACTCCGTTGCAGTCTCAATCCACTTCGGATCATTCATGGCCTTTTGAATAACATCGACCCACTTCGCACGCACCTGAGGGTTTTTTTGGCCAACTTCCGCTGCCAAGGTCCAGCCTCGCTGCGAGCCGGGTACCCATTCGATGGTCATTTTGTTGGCCTTTGCATACTCTTCCACAGTCGGAGTGTCTTTCCATGAGTCAAGCCTCTCGTCTGTAAAGACCATCAGGGGGTCGATGCGGGATGTCAGAGCAACCCAGCCCTCTGCACCAACAAGACCGATATCTACAGTGCCGCCGAGCACTGCATTACGGGTTGGGCCACCACCTTTAAATGTCACGATACGCACCTGGGCAGGATCAATACCATGGGCTTTGAGCATGAGGGTGATGTTAATTAAGTCGGCAGAGCCGGGCTGAACGCCAATTGAGACACTCTTCGGATCTTGCTTTAAGGCATCAATGACCTGCTTCATGTTCTTCCACTTGGAGTCAAACGAGGTTGCCAACAGGCTGTAGTCGTTTGAAGGAAGATTCAAAATATCGAAGTCGGTGAGCTTAAACTTTGCGTTAGCAATGCCAATGTTTGTAGCTACATAGTTTACCGAAGACATGGCAATCATGTGGCCGTCGGCCGGTTGCTGAAGTAAGAAGGTATGACCTAACAAGGCCCCTGAACCTCCACGGTTCACAACCGTCACAGGCTGGCCCAATTGTTTTTGAAGGTAAGGGGCAAAAGCCCTAGCGATACGGTCGTTAAACCCACCTGGGTCGAAAGGAACCAGAATCGTTACAGGCTTGGATGGAAAACTCTGGGCCATGCTGATGACCGGAATACCTGCACCTGCACCTGCAATGGCAATGCCGGCGACAGTAGCCAGACGTGCCAGCGTTTGCCTTTTCTGGGGTTGTTTCACTTATTTCTCCTTTGGTTACAAAAACTTTACGGTACACAAACTCTACAGGGTCGAAGATACTACTTGCTTAATTTTTGCGCCCTAGGGAGAATACTTAGCTTTGCGTTTCGACACTCCGCTTCTTTTTTCGTAAATCTTCGAAGTTATTGGTTTTCTTTTAATCCCATGATTAAACCCGGTGTGTCAGAGCTTTTTTGGGCATTTTCCAAAATGTCGATGCAGGCCTTTGGGGGTGTCTTGCCCCTCGCTGAACGTTTAATTGTGACCGAGCGAAATTGGCTTATCCGAAAAGAGTTCGTGGAGATGCTTGCAGTATCCCAGGCCATGCCAGGGCCCAACATCATCAACCTCGCCATCATGTTGGGGGACAAATTCCAAGGCTGGCGCGGCGGCTTTTCTGCAATGATGGGATGTCTGACGTTCCCAATAATTCTGGTTTCCCTGCTGACATTAGCCTTTCAGGCGGTCGCCGATAGTCCCATCACGAAAGGCGCACTGCTTGGCATGGGGGCTGTCTCCATCGGCCTTGTTATCGCGATGGGAATTCGGTTGGCGGGCTCGCAGGGCCATTACAGAGTTGGTTGGATCGCCATAGCTGGCACAATTGTGGCGGTTGGCTTCGGCGGCCTCTCACTGCCCCAAACCATTTTGGTTTTCGGAATCCCCGCGATTTTGATTCGTTTTTTTCAGCTTCGATCTCAGGAAAAGAAGATAAAAACAGATGGCTCCTGATATTGGCTGGCCTTTAATTTTCGAAATATTTACACGGTTTTTTATGCTCTCGTTGTTGGCCACGGGCGGGGCATTAGCGCTCGCGCCCACCATGCATAGCTACCTTGTCGTTGAAAAAGGCCTGCTCAACGACACACAGTTTATTAGTTCAATTGCTCTCGCCCAGTCTGCACCTGGGCCTAACGTCATGTTTGTGACCGTTCTTGGCTGGCAGGCCGCGGGTTTCTGGGGAGCTCTAGCTACGACGATGGGCGCTCTCATTCCCTCGGCGCTCTTGGCGATCTATGCCGGCCGTAAAGTGCTTGCAAACTCAAATTCAATCTGGATGAAAGCCCTTAGGGAGGGGCTTGCACCCGTGGCCATTGGCCTAACTTTCGCAACTGCGATCGTCTTGATCAAACCCTGGGTCGGTGAGTGGCGGGTCTGGGCTCTTATGCTCTTTAGTACTGCAGTTGCGTATTTCACAAGGCTTGCACCCCTTTACTCGATTATCGTTGGCGCGATTGTCGGAGGTTTTGGTTTTCTGCAGTCGGTTCCCGCAACTTAGCCATCCATAGTCAGGCGAGCCTCTAGCGATCGCTCAATATGCTGTCTTGCCACCTCTTCAGCGCCAGACTCGTCGCCTGCGGCGATTGCCTGAAGGATTAAGGCATGTTCTCCATAGGCCGCCTTGGATCGACCCTTTACCGAAAAAGTTGTTCCGACAAGCAGCCAGAGGGACTCTCTGAGCTGCTCTGACTGATCCTGAAGGTAGCGATTGTGACTCGCCTGCAAAATGCCATCATGGAATTCTGTGTTTAATTTTGCCATGGCGTCGGGAGAGAGAGCGAGCTTGCCATTCTCAGGGCGAGTCCTCTCAAGTAGGTTCTCCAGAGAATAAATTTCTGCCTTTGAGGCATGTTTGGCGGCAAGCCGTGCCGCTGCTCCCTCCAAGATCTGCCGCATTTCGTAGAGCTCGATCACTTGGGCACGTTCGAGTCGACGAATCGCCAAGGTGCGACCCAGTGAAACCTCGACGAGCCCGCGACTTACAAGACGATTCAAAGCCTCGCGAACCGGTGTTCGGCTCATGCCAAGCCCTTCGGCAATCCTGTCTTCGGTAAGCCTGTCGCCCTGGCGGAGTTCCCCCGTTTGAATCCTGCGAAGGATTCCCTGGTAGGCCTGGTCTGCGTAAGTCACGCTTGATCATAACCGGGATTTGATCGCTCGTATTTATTTGTATACCATTGTGTACAATTAAAACAATAAGGAGGAGCCTGTATGGATTTGCAGCTTGGCAAGAAGACTGGTGTCGTCACGGGGGCGAGTTCGGGTATTGGCAGGGCCATTGCTAAAGGGCTTGCTGCCGAAGGCGTGCATCTGGCAATCACAGGCCGTCGGCGGGAAAACCTTCACGAAGTAGCTAAGGAAATTGTCGCCGAGGGCGGTGCAACCCCAGTTATCATCGTTCAGGATGCAATGGCAGAGGATTCGGCAGAGGCCGTTGCACGAAGCGCACTTGAGGGTCTCGGAAGGGTTGACATACTAATCAACAATGCCGGAGGATCCAGGCCCTTCCAATTGCACACTGCAGAAGAAACCTGGAACGAGGCGATGACCCTAAATTTCACCCGTCATCGCCAGCTGACCCATAAACTCATCGACCAGATGATGGCCAATGGCTGGGGAAGAGTTATTAACATTACTGGCAAGTCCGAACCCGACGGTATCAACGGTGCATTTTGTGCGAAAGCAGCAATGCACTCATGGGCTAAAGGCCTTTCACGAGAGGTCGGTAAGAAAGGCGTCACGGTGAATTCACTTCCGCCAGGAAGAATAATGAGCGATCAGATCCTACGAAACTACACCCCAGAATACCGCGCCTGGCAGTCTGAGCACGAGATTCCCATGGGTCGTTATGGCGAGCCTGAAGACCTCGCAGCCCTGGCGATCTTTTTATGTTCTCCGCTTGCTCAGTACATTACTGGCACAGTCATTCCGGTCGATGGTGGGCTTCGTCGCTATCAGTTCTGAGCACACTGTAATGATCGATGTCCTTGTCATTGGAGGCGGCAACGCTGCGCTATGTGCAGCGCTGTCAGCCTCGGAAAATGGCGCAAAAAAAATCCTCCTTTTAGAATCCGCGCCGAAAAAAGAGCGCGGCGGTAATAGCATTCACACGCGCAACATCCGTGTCATGCACGATGCGCCCATGGGCCAGCTCACAGATGCCTATTCCGAAGACGAGTTCTTCGAGGACTTATTAAAGGTCACCGCCGGGAAAACCAACGAGGCATTGGCGCGGCAAGTTATTTGCGAGTCCTCGACATGTCCGCCTTGGATGCAGCGCCATGGCGTTCGCTTCCAGGCAAGCCTCGGCGGCACTCTTCATCTTTCGCGAACCAACAACTTTTTTCTAGGAGGTGGCAAAGCGCTGGTCAATGCCTACTACCGTTCTCTAGAGTCACTAGGAATCGAGGTGCGCTACGACAGCTCAGTCTGCGAGATCGAGATTGAACATGGCCGCGTGCATGCAGTCTGCGTTCAGTCAAGCCAAGGACTAAAAGAGCGCATCGTTGCAAAAGCGGTGGTAGTTGCCTCGGGCGGTTTTGAATCAAACCGGGAATGGCTGCGTGATGCATGGGGTCCTGCCGCGGATCAATTCCTCATTCGCGGTTGTCGATTTAATATGGGTGTACTGCTTCGAGACCTTATTGCTAAGGGCGCCCAATCAATTGGTGATCCAACGCAAGGCCACTGCGTAGCTATAGATGCAAGATCACCGCCTTACGATGGCGGAATTGTGACCCGTATCGACTGCGTGTCGCTAGGGATAGTAGTGAATAAATATGCCCAACGTTTCTACGATGAGGGTGAGGACTTCTGGCCGAAGCGTTATGCAATATGGGGGCGGTTAGTTGCGCAACAGCCCGATCAAATTGCCTACTCAATCATCGATGCAAAGGCGCAGGGCAGGTTCATGCCGCCCGTATTTCCTGGAGAAACCGCACAAGATATTGGCACGCTTGCCACGCGGCTTGGATTAAACCCGCAGGCTTTGACAGCAACCGTCGAGGCCTATAACCAGGCGGTAGTTCCCGGCAAGTTCGATCATGCGGTGCTGGATAACTGTCACACCCAGAGTATTACACCTGCCAAGACCCACTGGGCCCAGCGCCTGGATACTCCGCCCTACACTGCCTACCCCTTGCGGCCAGGAATTACCTTTACTTACCTGGGCGTTCGGGTCAATGAACGATCCCAGGTGCTCTTCGATGATTTCTCCCCAAATCTATTCGCGGCGGGGGAGATTATGGCGGGTAATGTACTCGGCCAGGGGTATGTCGCAGGCGTGGGCATGACGATCGGCACCGTTTTCGGACGCATAGCCGGTGAACAAGCCGCTCGAACCGCTCTTCTTGTATGAAACTCACTATGACAAAGACCATTAGCTTCAAACCTCTTTCCACACCGGCCACCGATGAGGCGGCGCGCGTAATGGGAATTTGCAACTCCTGTCGTTACTGCGAGGGGTTTTGCGCGGTATTTCCCGCAATGGAGAGACGCCTGGTATTTACGCCAAGCTCAATTCACTTCCTAGCAAACCTTTGTCATAACTGTGGTGCTTGTTATCACTCGTGCCAATATGCGCCACCGCATGAGTTCGCGCTCGAAGTTCCCAAGGCACTCGGTCGTGTTCGCCAGGAGACATACGCCCAATTTGCCACCCCCCCTGCATTGGGAAGGCTGTATCAACATCAGGGCCTGGCATTAGTACTGGCTAGCATTGCAGGATTCATGATCATGATGATCGCTGCGCTTATCGTTAACCAAGGCTCGCTTGACAAGCTATTCTCTGCTGCAAGCACAAAAGACCTCTTCTACGAGATCACTCCACACAACGTCTTGGTCGGCCTGTTTCTTCCAGTCTTTGCATGGTCTGTCTTGGCAATGGCGCGAAGTGGACAGAAATACTGGCGCAACCTCTCGAACATGGCAGTAGAGCAGCCTCATTTTTCTACCGAGGCACGACAGACCTTTGCCGATGTTGCGACACTGCGTTATCTCGATGGGGGGGGTGAGGGCTGCACCAGTGAAAACGACCAACCGACGAAACGTCGAAGAATTGTCCATCAGTTGATCTTCTGGGGTTTCATGCTTTGCTTTGCAGCGACCAGCGTCGCTACGGTCTATCACTACCTGCTCGACTGGCCTGCCCCATACCCCATGCTAAGCATACCCAAGCTATTAGGCACCCTAGGCGGAGTAATGATGGTAGTTGGTTGCGCCGCGGTTCTGATCCAGCGTCCAAAGCGTCACAGTGCTTTGAAGGTTCCAGAACAACAGACGATGGATATAGGATTTGTAGTGGTTTTGCTGTTGATCTCGGCCAGTGGGCTTGTATCAATGGTGTTGCGCACCACCGCGGCAATGCCGTTGTTGCACCTATTTCACCTGGCAACAGTCTTGACATTCTTCTTTTTGATGCCCTACAGCAAATTTACGCACGGGTTGTACCGCGGCCTAGCGCTGTGGTGGCATAACAGAGAGCAGCTTAACCCGTCTCGTCTTAGACTTTCTGATGGTTAGATATTTGCGTCTACCCAGGTGAAAGGTACAACGCTTTTCAATACCGATCTTGCTCCCTCTCAGCGCCCGCAGTGGCCTTGGCAAGCGTTGCCTATCCAACCTGCCTGGGGCCCAAAAGGGCTAGGACCGGCTGAAAGGCCAAGTGATTGTTAATGGTTTGCTCGGGCTCTCTTGAAATCATCTTAGTATTTTAGAAATTCGATTTCTAAAATACTAAGAAAAAAATACTACTCGACCGCCTTCATCATGTCCTCAACCACCTTTTTGGCATCACCAAACACCATCATGGTCTTATCCATGTAGAAGAGTTCGTTATCAAGCCCCGCATAGCCCGAGGCCATGGAGCGCTTATTCACAATGACGGTTGCCGCCTTGTAGGCCTCCAGAATAGGCATTCCAAAAATGGGGCTGCCCGGCGTGCGCGCTGCAGGGTTCACCACATCGTTGGCACCAAGCACCAGTACCACGTCGGTCTGGCCGAACTCGCCGTTGATGTCTTCCATTTCGTGCACCTGGTCGTAAGGCACTTCGGCCTCAGCCAGCAGCACGTTCATATGGCCAGGCATGCGGCCTGCCACCGGGTGAATGGCGTAACGAACCTTAATACCTTTTTCAGTCAGCTTCTCAGTGAGTTCTTTTAGGGCATGCTGGGCGCGGGCAACCGCAAGGCCATAGCCCGGAATAATAATTACGGAATCCGCATTGGCCAGAAGAAACGCCGCATCGTCGGGCGAGCCACTTTTAACAGGCCGTTGCGCCTGATCGCCTATGGCTGCAGCAGTCCCCGCATCGCCACCAAAGCCACCCAGAATCACATTAAAGAAACTGCGATTCATGGCCTTGCACATGATGTAAGACAGAATGGCACCGGAGGAGCCCACCAGCGAGCCCGCAATAATAAGCATGGAGTTACCCAGCGAGAATCCGATGCCCGCGGCCGCCCATCCAGAATAACTGTTAAGCATGCTTACCACCACCGGCATATCCGCACCGCCAATGGGAATAATAATAAGCACGCCAAGAATAAAGCTTAGTGCCAGCATAAGAAGGAAGGCCTCCCAGCTTTCGGTGAACATAAACACCAGTCCAAGGCCAAGGGTTGCAAGCCCAAGAATTAGGTTCAGCATATGCTGGCCGCTAAACACCACTGGGGCGCCTTGAAAGAGCCGAAACTTGTACTTGCCCGAGAGCTTTCCAAAGGCAATCACAGAGCCGCTAAAGGTAATGGCACCAATGGCAGCGCCTAGGAATAGTTCAAACCGGTTACCCGTGGGAATGGGTTGGCCTTTGGCCGCAATATTTAGAGCATAGGGCTCGGCCACTGCGGCAACGGCAATAAAGACAGCCGATAGACCAATCATGGAGTGCATGAAGGCCACAAGCTCGGGCATCTTTGTCATCTCAACCCGCTTGGCCATGGTGGCACCAATAAAGCCGCCCACCACCAAGCCACCAAACAGAAGCCCAAGGCCCGAGCCAACCGAGGCTGTGGCGGACATAGACTGGGCCATCGTGCCAATGAGACCAACTGTCGTGATGATGGCAATGGCCATGCCGGTCATGCCAAAGACATTGCCTCGAATTGATGTGGTGGGATGGCTTAGGCCCTTCAGCGCCTGAATAAAACAGACAGACGCCACCAGATAAAGCAGCGTCACGATGTTCATAGAGAGGCTAAACATTTATGCAGCCTCCTTTTCGGTCGAGGGGGCAGGCTTTTTTTCTTTCTTCTTAAACATCTCAAGCATGCGCTTGGTGACCAAGAAGCCACCAAAGACATTCACCGCGGCAAGCGCCACCGCAAGCACGCCCATGGTCTGGCCCAGCACGGTTTCGGTTAATGCCGCAGCAAGCATGGCGCCCACAATCACAATCGCTGAGATGGCATTGGTCACCGCCATAAGGGGTGTGTGCAGTGCAGGCGTAACGTTCCAGACCACGTGGTAGCCCACGTAGATGGCAAGCACAAAAATAATAAGGTTGGTAAGGGTGGGGTTGATCACGTCCATCTGTGCTTCTCCGTTAAGTCGGTGCGCGTGCTTGGGGTGTCTAAATTTAAGGGCCTGTTCACCGCCCGCTAAGCCGGCCGGGTTACCTGCCCGTCGCGCGCCACAAGGGTTGCCGCCACAATATCGTCGTCCATGGGCACTTGAAACGCCCCCTCTTTGGTAAAGACAAGCTTTAAGAAGTCCAAGAGGTTGCGGGCATAAAGCGCCGAGGCATCGGTAGGAACAAGAGCCGCCAGATTGGGCTGGCCCACAATACGAACGCCGTTATTGGTTGTGATGGTTTGGTTCAGCACCGACAACGGACAGTTTCCGCCCTGCTCAACGGCCATGTCCACAATTACCGAGCCTGGCTTCATGCTGGCCACCATGTCTTCGGTAATAAGAACAGGGGCCTTGCGGCCCGGAATAAGGGCTGTGGAAATAACGATGTCGGCCTGGGCAATACGCTTGGCAACTTCGGCTGCCTGCCGCTTCATCCAGCCCTCGGGCATGGGCCGGGCATACCCGCCCGCGCCTTGAGCAATTTCACGTTCTTCCTCAGTCTCGTAAGGCACATCAATAAACTTTGCCCCGAGCGATTCGATTTGTTCTTTCACGGCAGGCCGAACATCGCTTGCCTCAACCACTCCGCCAAGCCGCTTGGCGGTGGCAATGGCCTGAAGTCCCGCCACGCCCGCGCCAAGAATAACGACTCGGGCCGCCTTTACGGTTCCGGCCGCCGTCATGAGCATGGGGAAGATGCGCGGATAGGCTTCGGCGGCAAGTATGACGGCCTTGTAGCCCGCAAGGTTAGCCTGAGACGACAGAACATCAAGCGACTGGGCACGGGTGGTTCGAGGCGCGGCCTCCATGGCAAAGGCGGTAAGCCCAGCCGCCGCCAGTTTTTCCAGCCCTGTACGGTCGAACGGCGAGAGCATACCAACAAGCACAGCGCCTTTTTTCATGGCCTTCAATTCGTCATCCGATGGAAAACGCACCTTCAACACAAGGTCGGCCGCCAGGGCCTGAGCCTGGTCCACCAGTTTGGCGCCTGCCTGCTCAAAGGCGGCATCGAGCATGCTTGAGGCTTTGCCCGCGTCACGAGCCACCGCCACTTCGTGACCCTGCGCTACTAATTTTTTGACCGTCTCGGGAGAACCCGCCACGCGCGCCTCACCGCCCAGTGATTCTTTTGGAATCCCAATTTGCACGTCATAACTCCAGTGTTTCGATAAACTTCGATGGTATATGACTGCGTTAAAACCTGCCCAACCTCGTCCACCGAAACCTTCGTTTGTGAGAGATCCTCTTGCATTTGTTCAAAGTCCCGATCTGAAAACCGGCCAAGTGAACCCCCCAAAGGTCGTTGTGGTGGGTCTTTCGGGCGGCGTTGACTCGGCTGTAGCCGCCGCAAGGCTCAAGCAGCAGGGCCATCGGGTCATTGGCATTTTCATGAAGAACTGGGAGGACGATGACGACTCCGAATACTGCTCGAGCCGCCAGGACTTTCTCGATGCCGCTGCGGTCGCCGACCGGCTGGGCATTGAGCTGCAGGCGGTAAATTTTGCGGCGGACTACAAAGACCGGGTGTTTGCCGAGTTCCTGCGCGAGTACGAGGCGGGGCGCACCCCCAACCCCGATGTGCTTTGCAACGCGGAGATCAAGTTCAAGGCCTTTTTAGACCACGCCTTTCAGCAAGGCGCCGACTTCATTGCCACCGGGCACTACGCGCGGGTTCGACGTAACCTTGAAGGCAGGGTGGAGCTGCTTCGTGGGCTTGATGAAACCAAAGACCAGAGCTACTTTCTTTATCGCCTGCGTCAAGACCAGCTTGACCGTGTTCTCTTCCCCGTGGGCGAGTTACGCAAAACCGAGGTGCGGGCTATTGCAGAGTCCTTGGGGCTGCCGAACGCCAAGAAGAAAGATTCCACCGGCATTTGTTTTATTGGTGAACGTCCCTTCCGAGAATTTTTAAGCCGCTATTTAAAGACTCAGCCCGGCCCCATCTGCACCCCTGATGGCATTCAGGTTGGCGGGCATCAGGGGCTTTCGTTCTTCACCCTTGGCCAGCGAAAAGGCCTAGGGATTGGCGGGGTACGCAAGGCGGTATCTAAGCGTTCTACAAACCGCAGCCCCCTTGTCAGTGAAGAAGGCAAGGGCTGGTTCGTTGTGAAGAAGGATCTTGAGACCAATACGCTTTACGTGTCGCAAGACCATGACCATCCGTGGCTGATGAGTGGGTGGCTCACCACTATTGACGGCTGTTGGGTGAGTGGCGAGGCACCCTTAACACCCTTGAAGCCCTCCCCCAACCCGGACGACGGCAATGGCGCTGGGGATTTCGGAGTAAAAACCCGTTACCGGCAGGCCGATGCCTCGGCACGGCTTGCGCCGATAACGGGTGAGACAGGTACGAGAGGGGACAGTGACGCCTTAAGAAGCTCTGAGGCTACCGAATCGCAGACCAAAGTACGGGGCTTTACCCTGCATTTTCAACAAGCCCAGTGGGCTGTCACGCCAGGGCAGTCTGCCGTGGTCTACGACGGCGAGGTCTGCCTAGGCGGGGGAATTATTGCCCAGGCCAAGCCTTAGCCAATGCCTAAGCCTTAGGAGGTGCCGTTTCTTGGAACGACGCCCGCGCCATCATGCGGCCATAAAAATCAAGTAGGTTCGGGTAGGCCTGCTTCCATGTATTTTCAGGGAAACGAAGTTCAAGGTAGCCCAGTGCAACGCCGCAGGCAATATCACCTAAAGAAAACGCCCGGCCGTTCATAAACTGGTCTTTGCCCAGGGTCTGGCTCATTACGGCCAAGGCGCGGTCCACCTTTTCGGCCTGACGGGCCATCCAGTCGGGGCTTAGAGCATTCTCGTCGTGGAACCTGCGCTCAAGCACCATGGTTATGGCAGCATCGCAGATGCCATCGGCCAGGGCCTCAAGCGTTTTAACGGTGGTGCGTTCGCGGTTACCTTCGGGAATAAGCCTTTGTGTGGGCGCACGGGAGTCAAGGTACTCGGCTATAACCCGAGAATCGTAGACGCAACCGTCTTCTAAAAGAAGCACGGGCACCTTGCCTAGAGGGTTCTGCGCGCCAATGCCTGTACCCGCGGACCAGACATCTTCTGGAACGAACTGATACTCAAGCCGTTTTTCAACGGCAACAATGCGAACCTTACGAACGTAAGGGCTAGTAACGGAGCCAATGATTTTCATAAAGAGATAGTCGGATTAGAGGCGTCGAAGTATAGCGCCAAGAGGAAAGATTTATCCACGACCGTGTCACAATTCCAACATGCTGAGCACTTCACTAACCGCACTCTCGCCGCTTGACGGCCGCTACGCAAGCAAAGTTGATGGCCTTCGGGAAATCCTCTCGGAGTTTGGGC
>JAURFZ010000049.1 GCA_030834045.1 Burkholderiales bacterium | reverse complement strand
GTAGCCCACAGCAAGCTCCGATTTATTGCCTGTGGTGAGCACAAGCCGCCCCGTTTTATTGGACAAGGCCATAAGGTAGGTGCCTCGAATACGAGACTGAAGGTTTTCCTCGGTAAGGTCGGGGGCAAGGCCTTCAAACGCAGGCGCAAGACCTTGCTCGAAGGTTGTATAGGCAGACTCAATGCTAATTTCGAGAGTCTGAACACCAAGGGCCCGCGCGCAGGCGCGCGCATCGTCAACACTCATGGTGGCGGTGTAACGCGAGGGCATGATGACTGCGGTTACCTGATCGGGCCCTAAGGCGTCGGCTGCAATGGCAAGCGTGAGGGCAGAATCGATACCGCCCGACAAGCCCACAATGCCACCACGAAAGCCGTTTTTCAAAACGTAATCGCGCGTACCCAAAACAAGCGCCTCGTAGGCCTGATTATCCGTGTCAAGCTCGACGGTGAGTTCACCCTCAAAACGGTGGCCAAGGCTATTGAAACTCCAGATGCAGAGATCTTCTTGAAAGCGCGCTGCTCGCGCAGTAACCTGGCCCTCACCATCGACTGCAAAGCTATCGCCGTCAAAGATAAGCTCGTCTTGCCCACCCACCAGGTTGCAAAAAACCGTTGGAATTTTATGGCGTACAACATGGGCGAGAACCACCTCGAGCCGCTCGTTCTGCTTGTTTAAATGAAAGGGCGAGGCGTTCATAACCAAAAGAGCCTGAGCACCCTCGGCCTTGGCCATGGCGGCGGCACGCGGAAACCAAACATCCTCGCAGATGTTAACGCCCAGACGCACACCCTTTATCTCAAATACAAAAGGCGCCCCATCGGGCTGGAAATAGCGCTGTTCGTCAAAGACGGCATAGTTCGGTAGCTCGAGCTTGGCATAATGACCCAGCACGGAGCCGTTTTTAAAAATAAGTGCTGCGTTGTAAACACGACCGTCAATTTCGCGTGGATAGCCCACCAAGTAGGTAAGCGAGGGAAGCTGCTGGCTCTTACCCACGAGCTCATCGAGCACCTGCTGGCTGCGACGCAGAAACGAGGGGCGCAACAACAGGTCTTCAGGCGGGTAACCCACCAATGAAAGTTCAGGTGTTAGCAGTAGGTCGGCACCCTTTTCCACCGCCGTTGCTGCGGCCTGATGAATTTTTTGAGCATTTACGGCGAGGTCGCCTACGGAGGCGTTGATTTGAGCAATCGCAATTTGAAGGGCCATTCATGAATTATCGCATGCAGCTTGCAGCCAGCTTTGCCGAGGTAGACCCGGTAGCCTGGGATGCACTTGTGGCCGCCAGCCCGCGCCCGACCCCTTTTATGCAGCATGCCTTTTTGCGACTCGCCGAGCAGACCGAGTCAGCCGGCCCACAGACCGGCTGGACCGCTCGGCCCCTTTTGCTTTTTACGGAGGCTAACGACTTGGTGGGAGCGGCCGCGCTTTACGCCAAGGCCCATAGTTATGGCGAGTATGTTTTTGACTGGGCCTGGGCGCGAGCCTATGAGCAGGCAGGGCTGAATTATTTCCCAAAGTGGCTCGTTGCAAGCCCCTTTAGCCCAGTGCCTGGAAGCAGGCTCTTGGGGGTCAGCGCTGATGCCCGACATGCCCTTGCCGTGGCACTTTCACAGCTAACGAAGGAATCTGGTCTGTCGTCTTGCCATATTCTTTTCGCCCACGAGTCGGACCAAGAGGCCCTGGAGAGCACCGGTTGGCTCATTCGTAAGGGCGTGCAGTTTCATTGGTTCAACAAAAACTACACGGACTTCGAAGCTTTTTTAGACCAGCTCAGTCAGCCAAAGCGCAAGAAGATTCGGGCCGAGCGTCGTAAGGTAAGCGAGGCGGGGCTTCATTGCCGGATGGTGAAAGGCGAAGCCATAAGCCCAGACCTACTCGCCTTTTTTTATCGCTGCTATTCCAATACCTACTATGAACATGGCAACCCGCCTTACTTCTCAGAAAGCTTTTTTACGGGCCTTCTGCAGGCCATGCCCGAGAACCTGGTGCTAAGCCTCGCCGAAGACGCCACCGGCAAGCCCATTGCCTGCGCGTTGCTCATGAACCATCGGGACGCAGAGGCAAATGAGAGCGTGCTTTATGGCCGGTACTGGGGGTCTACCCAGTACGTGCCCTGCCTGCACTTTGAGCTGGCCTACTACACGCCCATTGAGTGGGCGATTGCCCAGGGCATTCAACGGTTTGAAGGTGGCGCCCAGGGGGAGCACAAAATGGCAAGAGGCTTTGAGCCCATTCCAATGGGCTCAGCCCACTGGATTTCCGAAGCCCGATTTCGGGATGCCGTAACCCGCTTTTTAGAAAGGGAAGGCGAGGGAATGTCGTCTTATTTCAACGAGCTTGAGGAGCGCACCGCGTTCAAGGTTTCGGGCTTAGCCCCTTAGCCCTCCAGCCCTTCAGCCCCCTAATCCTTCAGCCCCTTAGCCCTTCCCCTATTAATTTTCCGGTGCTGGGCTACGCCTTACAAGGAAAGACTTTTTTGGTAGCGTTGAGCGCCGTCGATGATCTCTTGTTTGGCCGACTCAGGCCCTTCCCAGCCCTGCACCTTCACCCACTTCCCCTTTTCAAGATCTTTGTAATGCTCGAAAAAGTGTTGAATTTGATGAAGACGCTCGGGCGCGATGTCCTCAGGTTTACGCCAGTGTTTGTAAATGGGCAGAACTCTGTCAATTGGAACCGCCAGAAGCTTGGCGTCCTGCCCTGCTTCGTCCTCCATTTTTAGAACGCCAATGGCACGGCAGGGCACCACGGCACCCATGGCCACGGGAAACGGAGTGATAACAAGCACGTCCACCGGGTCTCCGTCATCGGAGACCGTCTCGGGCACGTACCCGTAGTTACAGGGGTAATGCATAGAAGTCATCATGAAGCGGTCAACGAAAAGCGCACCCGAGTCTTTATCGACCTCGTATTTAATAGGGTCGCTGTGGGCGGGGATTTCCACAATGACATTGAATTCTTCGGGGCAGTTTTTGCCCGCCGAAACGCTTTTGAGGGCCATGAGCAGAGGTCTCCAATAAAGGCTCTCATCATAAGGGATTCCCCTAGGTTGGGGCAAAGAAAAGCCGAAGCGAGCCTGCAGCCTAGCGCCCCGACAAAAGTTCCAAAGAGCATTGGCTTACACTTCCGACTGCTCACTCAATTCCATGCGGTCTGCTGTTTCTTAACTTTTTAGGGGGATGTTGTCATGATGGACGGACTCACTTTTGCCATAGCCTGCGGGGTCTTGGCAATTATTTATGCGCTTATCTTAAGCCGATGGATTCTGGCTCAGCCCGCGGGCAACGCACGTATGCAAGAAATCGCCGCCGCCATTCAAGCGGGTGCTTCGGCCTATCTGGCTCGGCAGTACAAGACCATTGCCATTGTCGGGGTCATTATCTTCGTTCTTATTGCGGTCATTCCTGGCCTAGGAATACCCACTGCCATTGGCTTTGCGGTGGGTGCCATTCTGTCGGGGGCTGCAGGCTTTATTGGAATGAACATTAATGTTCGGGCCAATGTAAGAACCGCGGAGGCAGCAAAAGGAGGCATTAACGCCGCGCTCAACGTAGCGTTTAAGGGCGGCGCCGTCACCGGTATGTTCGTCATTGGCTTGGGCCTGGTTGGCGTTGCCGTGTTCTACGGTGTCATGCGCAGCCAAAGTGACGATGTTTACCAGGCACTGCAGCCGCTCATTGGCCTTGCCTTTGGCTCGTCTCTTATTTCCATCTTCGCCCGTCTTGGTGGTGGCATTTTCACCAAGGGCGCAGACGTCGGCGCTGACCTGGTTGGTAAGGTGGAGGCAGGCATTCCCGAAGACGACCCGCGTAATCCCGCTGTGATTGCCGATAACGTGGGCGACAACGTGGGCGATTGCGCAGGCATGGCAGCCGATCTTTTTGAAACCTATGCCGTTACCGTTATTGCCACCATGCTTTTAGGGGTGCTGACCTTAAAAGGCCTTGGCGAATCTGCCGCTATCTACCCGCTGGCCTTGGGCGGCGTATCAATTATTGCCTCCATCATTGGCTGCTTCTTTGTTCGCTACAGTGGCACAGGCAAAATTATGACCGCGTTGTATAAGGGCCTCGTGGTGGCTGCGCTGTTGTCGATTGTCTTTTTCTGGTTCGTCACCGAGGCATTCATGGGCAACATTGCAAGCATTGCACCCGGTATGACGGTTGCAAGCCTGTGGGGCTCGGCGGTAGTCGGAATTCTGTTAACCGCGGCGATGGTCATTATTACCGAGTACTACACTGCCACGGAATACGCACCGGTGCGTCATGTAGCCAAGGCATCAGAGACTGGTCACGCCACAAATATCATTGCAGGCATTGCCGTGTCAATGAAGTCCACCGCCTGGCCCGTTATTGCGGTGGTTCTGGCCATTCTTGCATCCCACTCACTTGCCGGTCTTTACGGTATTGCCATTGCAGCAACCTCCATGCTGTCCATGGCGGGAATTATTGTGGCGCTTGATGCCTATGGTCCCATCACCGACAACGCCGGTGGCATTGCAGAGATGGCCGAGTTGCCGCCCGAGATTCGAAGCATCACCGACCCCCTTGATGCTGTGGGCAACACCACCAAGGCGGTTACCAAGGGCTATGCCATTGGGTCGGCAGGACTTGCAGCACTGGTTCTTTTTGCCGACTACACCCATGCACTTGAAAAGACGGGCCAGTCGGTCTCTTTCGACCTGTCCAACCACATGGTGATTGTGGGTCTCTTTATTGGTGGTCTTATTCCCTTCTTGTTTGGCGCGATGGCCATGGAGGCGGTGGGCCGCTGCGCGGGTGCGGTTGTCACCGAAGTGCGCCGCCAGTTCCGCGAGATTCCCGGCATCATGGAGGGCACGGCAAAGCCCGAGTATCACAAGGCCGTGGATATGCTGACCGCAGCTGCGATTAAGGAAATGATCATTCCATCTTTACTGCCTGTCATTGTGCCAATTGCAGTGGGTCTCATTCTTGGCCCTCAGGCCCTCGGTGGCATGCTTATGGGCACCATTGTCACGGGGCTCTTCGTAGCCATTTCAATGTGCACTGGGGGAGGCGCCTGGGATAATGCCAAGAAGTACATTGAAGACGGCAACCACGGTGGCAAGGGGTCTGATGCCCACAAGGCTGCTGTAACCGGCGACACCGTGGGCGACCCTTACAAAGACACGGCTGGGCCTGCTGTAAACCCGCTTATCAAAATTATTAATATTGTGGCACTGCTGATCGTGCCCATTCTATAACTTAGTCTGCCAGTTCCCGTGCGGTGCGAAGCGCTGCACGGCTCGCAGGAAGATCGTTCAGCACGCTGTAGACCTCGGCCAAGGCCATTTGCACCTTGGCCGTTTTCTTTTGTGTGGCGGCTTGTTCAAGCCGGTCTTTGGCCAACTGCCAGTCACCCGCGGCTAGACCCAAAAGGCCCTGGGCAAGCAGACTTGAATACCCGGTTGTCTTCGAGGGTGACTGGGCGAGCCACCCCTGCAAGCGACTAAGCTGCTCAGAAGGGTTATCGAGGCAGCCTCCGTAGAGTTCGATAAGCGGCTCATGCAGCCCACGCTTTAGAACAGGTTCAAGCATCTGGCGGGCCTCGCGATGCAAACCTGCAGCCAGCCATGCCCGTGCAAGAGGCGCCACCAATACAGGCTCCTGCTTCTCAGCTGAAGACAATAAGTCTTGGGCTGCACGTATCTGCGCTGCTGTGGCTGGAGGCGTTGCATTCACAAGGCTTTGCTTAAGCAGCCTGCTCTTTTGTTCAAGCGCCTGCTCGGGCTGAAGGGCATGGCGATTCTCAAGCAACCGCGCAAGCCGAAAAGCCTCAGGCAGATCGAGCGTTGCCTCGGCAAGCTTTAGCATCATGCGCATGGTGTGAATCTGCTTGCGCTCGGAGGCAAGTTCTTTGGAAAGGATTGACTTGGCCTTTTCGGGGTCACGGTCGTCAAGGGCAAACATCGCCTGGGTGAGTGCCTGAAGCTGCGGGTGATCAACCTTCTGTCCATTCGTGCTCAGTCGGTCAAGCCAGTAATCGCGCAGGCTGTAGTCGTTAATTTGATGGGCTGCGCGCGAGGCAAGAGCCGCGGCAAGCCGCATGAGCGAATCGGTTGGCGCACTGAGCGCGCGGAAATCGCGCTCAAACCGCTTGGCCGAACTGGTCACACGTGCAAAACGGCCCTCAAAATAATCAAGCACCATGTCGGCCAGTGCCGAAAGCCTTTTCGCCTCCCGACTGCGCTGACGAAAACCACGAATTCGATCCGGAAAGGCACGCAGCCAGTCCCAGGTGCGAACCCAGACAACAGAAACCAAGAGCAATGCCAAAAGCGCGAAAATGGCGGTTGCCAACGAGAGATCAATTCGAAGGTCATCCCACCAGATGCTGACCATACCCCCCTTGGACTGCAGGGCCAGCACGAGCCCAATAAATACGGCGAGCCCAATGAGCTTGGCAAGAAACCACTTCACGGGTGGCTCCTTGTCATTGCAAAGACTCAACCTGACGTCTTAGCCCCGAGAACTCGGCCTGCAGCTGAAAGACCTTGGGGTCGGCTCGATCGAAGTGACGTTCAAGAAGTAACTCTGTCTGTTCAAGCTCACGCCCGGCAAGCGCTACCTCGCCAAGCAAGAGGGCAAGGCGTGCCGCCGCAAGCTGGGCCTGCATCTGCTGATTTATCAGTTGGTAAAAAGCCTGGGGCCGAGCGGCAAAGTCGGGGCCTTGAACAGTCTGCACCCGAACAAGACTCTGCAAGAACTGCAGGCTTTTATCGAAGACACCGGGCTCGAGCATTGGGGCATCGGGCTGCTCTGCTGCACCAGCAAGAAGACTGCCCGAGGGTTTCGGCATAGCTGCCTCGGGTAGGCTGGGCTTTTGAGGCCCGGCAGGCAGGGCTAGTAGCGAACGAGACAGCCTATCGATATCCTGAAGTGACTTACGAAAAGCAGGGTCAAGCTGGGGTGCCGGTCGAATGGGTGCGGGGGGTTCGGCCGCAACAGAGGCTGAGCCCTGCACGGCGCCACCCGATGCACTGGCGGATGCGTCAAGCGGGCTGCCCGGGCGCAAGGAGTCTGCACCGCCAATTGACGCGCCTGTTGAAGGGGCCTGAGACGAAGCACCCTCGTCGCCTGAGGACGACTGCGATGCCGTGTTGGACCCGTTATCGACAGACCGCTGCGAGACCGAGGCGGGCAGAAGCCAGGCAGGAAGCTGCACATTCCAGCTAAGAAGCTGTCTGGCAACGGTCTCGTTGTTCTTCACTAAAAAACCGGCCCCTGCAACAAGAACCAAGACGATAACGAGCACGAGTACGACCCCGGCCTTGGTGTTAGAGCCTGTTGCAGAGGGTGTGCTGGCAGCACCCGCGGAAGACCCTGAAGGGCTGGCCTTTCGCGAGTCGTCGCTGGTCGTTGCAGCTGCAGGTTTTTCGGTGGTGGGTGAATCGGAAGTGGTCATGTGCTTAGTTTAGTCGTTCATGCGCGACAACTCGATGACCTTCGTAATAATCGTCTGGGGATTGAGGTCTGCGAGTTGATGAATTCGATGCACAGAGGCTTTTTCAAGCGCTTGCGCAATTTTGAGGTGATGGCAAAGCCAGAGCATTTCTTTAGGGTTGAATCCATTTTTCTGCAGGCCGGAGATGGCTGGACCGACCAAGGCCGAGCTAGAGACCACCACACAAGCCATGGAAGGCTCAGTGGTTCCCAGCGAGAGTTCCAAGGGGAGGTCGATGCGCTCGTACAGCCCAAAGCGTGCGGTTCGAAGGCCTCTCTCGCGAAGGCCCAGGGCGAGATCGGGCTGATTGCTGGTGGATTCCAACAAGACAAAAAGTCTATTGGCCTGTTGTGCAGGCACCCCGGTGTTGGCCTGAAAGATCTGCAGAAAAGCCTCAACACCGGACCCTTTGGGTGGCGAGACCACCACGGGGTCGAGCCCACAAGACGCGGCCCATGCAGCCAAGCTGTTTGCCGACCCAGAGCCCACGGCAAAAAGCGCAGGCTTGTGCGAAAACCCTTTCGCCAGTTCTTCCCAGAGTGCAGGCATGCCCTGCAAGGCCTCGACCGAGGCGGGACTTGTAGCCACAAGTGCCACTGCAGCGCCGTCTTTTGCCTCGGCGGACCTAAGATCGAACCATTGCTTAAGTAATTGATCCTGCGGCAGCCGGTGTAAGGATTGCAAAGGCGCCGCCACGTAAGACAGGTTCGGTGCTTGAAGACCGCTCGTACCCGACTCCCAGACGGGCCGTGTGTCGATGACCAGCGCAGGTTTAGCGCCGTTCACGGCTTTAAGAGGCCTGATTAAGCGCCGCCATGATCGTATCGGCCCCCATGCCACGCAGTTCTTGCGCCGCCTGCATGCCAAGGGCCTCGGGCTGCTCCCCTTGAAGGTCAACGGCATGCAGAACCGAGCCATCGGGCATGCCAAGCCTTGCGCGCAGGCGAAGCTGGCCATTGGCCTCACGTGTGCAATAGGCTGCAAGCGGCACCTGGCAGCTTCCGCCTAGGGCACGCGATACCGCCCGCTCGGCGCGAACCTCTTCAAAGGTATTTGCATCGGCAAGGCTAGAGACCAGAGCATGGCTTGGCTGGTCACCTGCCCGAATCTCAATGCCCAAGGCGCCCTGCCCCGCAGCAGGAAGCATGAGCTCCGGGGCAATGACCTGACGAATACGCTCGACCAGCCCAAGGCGCTTCAGACCGGCTGCAGCAAGAATAATGGCCTGCATCTCGCCGCGGTCGAGCTTGGCAAGCCGGGTATCAAGATTGCCCCGCAGGGGAACAATATTGAGATGGGGAAACCGATGACGCAGCTGGGATTCACGACGAAGGCTGCTGGTACCCACCACAGCCCCGTTGGGCAGAGCCTCCAGGCTTTCGAACTCTGAGGAAACAAAGGCGTCACGGGGGTCTTCCCGCAGCATGACAGCGGCAAGCTCAAAGCCCTCGGGCAGTTCCATGGGCACGTCTTTTAAGGAATGCACGGCCAG
>JAURFZ010000048.1 GCA_030834045.1 Burkholderiales bacterium | reverse complement strand
TTCTGCCCACCGCTCCGTACTTGCCCAATGGCCCACGTCGGGGCCTGAAACCTAGAGTGCCCAGTCCATGAGGTCGCAAATGCCACGTCGGCGACAGAGCATTTACTTGCTGCCGAACCTCTTCACAACAGCCTGCGTCTTCAGTGGTTTCTATGCCATCGTTATGGCCATCAACGGGCAGTTCTCGCATTCTGCGGTTGCCATTTTTGTAGCCATGGTGCTTGATAGCCTCGATGGCCGTGTGGCAAGGCTTACAAACACCACATCCGACTTTGGAGCGAACTACGACAGCCTGTCCGACATGGTCTCCTTTGGTGTTGCTCCGGCCATTGTGGGTTACGTCTGGGCCCTGAAAGATATGGGAAAGCTTGGCTGGGTTGCAGCCTTTGTTTATTTAGCAGGGGCAGCCCTTCGACTTGCTCGTTTTAACACCAATATTGGGGTGGTCGATAAACGATTTTTCCAAGGCTTGCCCAGTCCCGCAGCTGCCGCCCTTGTTGCTGGACTGGTCTGGCTCGTTACCGATTGGGCTCCTCAGGGCCTTGTAAACCTTGACCCGGTAACCCTGGGATGGATCGTCTGGGTGCTTATGGTCTATGCGGGGGTTACCATGGTGAGCAACGTTCCTTTCTACAGCTTTAAAGAGCTGAACTTACGGCGAAGTGTTCCCTTTGTCTTTGTTGCTTTGGGCGCACTGGTGCTTGTGGTGGTCTCGCAAGACCCCCCTTCCATCCTCTTCACTCTGGTGCTTCTGTATTCAGTGTCGGGCTATGTTTATTTTGTGTGGTGTAAAGCCAACGGTGAGCCCGTGAGTATGTTTGCAGAGGACGAGAAGAAAGAGCTATAGTTCTGGTCTATGAGGTCTACACCCTTCATTGGTTCGCCAACTCTGTTTCTTCTCCCCCTGGGTCGACTGCGCCTCGGGCGCTAATCCTCGACCGCGTCGGTGGCCTGCGCCGACCACTTACCCAGCAGGCGTTAATCAACTTTAAAATTAAGTGTCCAAAGGGGAAGCACATGAATTCCGATCGTTTAATTGTTTTTGATACCACCTTGCGCGATGGCGAACAAAGCCCGGGCGCCTCCATGACCAAGGACGAGAAGGTCCGAATTGCCAAGCAGCTCGAACGTCTTCGTGTAGATGTCATTGAGGCGGGCTTTGCCGCCGCAAGTCCTGGCGATTTTGAAGCCGTCCGTGCGGTCGCCGAGTCGGTGAAAGACAGCACCGTCTGTTCCTTGGCAAGGGCGACCACCAGCGATATCGATGCTGCGGGAAAGGCAGTCGCACCTGCGGCCCGCGGGCGTATTCATACCTTTATTGCCACAAGTCCTATTCATATGGAGAAAAAGCTTCGTATGAACCCAGACCAGGTGGTGGAGGCCGCCATTGCTGCCGTTCGGCATGCCCTAAGCTTTACAGATGACGTTGAGTTCTCTGCCGAAGATGCCGTGCGCTCCGACATCGATTTTCTTGTTCGCGTTTTTGGTGAAGTGATTAAGGCAGGGGCAACCACCATTAACGTACCCGATACGGTGGGCTATAGCGTTCCAGGCCAATGGGGCGAGCGCATGCGCCAGCTTATTGAGCGAACGCCAGGCGCAGACAGAGTTGTCTGGTCGACCCATTGCCATAACGACCTCGGTATGGCGGTTGCCAACTCTTTATCGGCGGTTCTTAACGGTGCCCGTCAGGTCGAGTGCACCATAAACGGCCTCGGTGAGCGGGCAGGCAATGCGAGCCTTGAAGAAATTGTTATGGCAGTGAAAACCCGTCGCGATGTGTTTGCCTGCGATTCCAACATTGATACCACTCAGATCGTTCCATCGTCGCGACTTGTCTCTCAGATTACGGGCTATCCCGTTCAGCCGAACAAGGCCGTGGTCGGAGCCAACGCCTTCGCCCACGAGTCGGGTATTCACCAAGACGGGGTGCTCAAGCACCGGGAAACCTATGAAATTATGCGAGCTGAAGATGTAGGCTGGTCAGCCAACCGCATTGTGCTCGGGAAACTCTCGGGGCGGAATGCCTTTCGGCAAAGGCTTGAGGAGCTCGGCGTAGCACCCTCGTCCGAGCAGGCCCTTAATGAGGCCTTCTCAAGGTTTAAAGAACTCGCCGATCGTAAGTCTGAAATTTTTGACGAAGACCTTCAGGCCATTGTTGCCGGCGAGGCGGGACCAAGCAGCGAGCGCTACAAGCTTATTTCGATGTCACAGAGCTCCGAGATGGGAGAAAAGCCTGTGTCTCGCGTGGTTTTTAGCATTGGAGGGGAGGAGGTTCGCGTGGAGTCAGAGGGCAATGGCCCTGTTGATGCCACAGTCAAGGCGATTGAGAAGGAGGCCAAGAGCGGCGCCGAACTTTTGTTGTTCTCGGTAAATGCCATTACAACCGGAACAGAGTCTCAGGGCGAAGTCACCATGCGGCTTCAGAAGGCGGGTAGGGTGGTCAATGGGGTGGGAGCAGACCCCGACATCGTTGTTGCCTCGGCCATCGCCTACCTTAATGCCCTTAACCGGCTTTCTACGGCGCCAAAGGCCAATCCTCAGCAGCCTTAGCCAGAAGGGGTCGTTCCAGGCGTAAAAGCCCGGGCGACCCCGAAACCGCTTCCCCGCGTCAGGGTTTTTGCGTATTCCTTGGTTTTAACTTAAAATCAAACGCTTACACGATGCATCCGGCAGATGCGATCGCACGTTTGGAGGGTTGTTCAGGCAAATAATGTCTTTTTGCCTGGGTCTGTCGCCCTCCGGTCATATTAATAGGAGATTTCCATGACCGTTGCCGAAATGACAAAAGGCGATATTGTCGCTAGTTTTCAACGCGCCCAAAGCGACACGGGCTCACCTGAAGTTCAGGTTGCGCTTCTTACCGCGCGAATCAACCATCTCACTGGGCATTTCAAGTCGCACGCCAAAGACCATCACTCCCGTCGGGGGCTTTTAAAAATGGTCAGCCGCCGTCGAAAGCTTCTCGACTATCTGAAGAGAACGAACCTGCAGTCGTATCGCGAACTTATCGAGAAGTTGGGTCTTCGTAAGTAGTGACCCGCCACGCGCCTGCCCCCTCCATCTTGCCTGTCGTTATAGAAGGCGGTCTTAACCCTAAAAAGGGTCTTGATCGCCTGTATGCACAGGCCTCGTAACGTCAACTGTTCGAAAAAGGAAGTCGCGCATGTTCAATATTGCAACCGAGAGTTTTAGCTACGGGCAGCACACCGTCACCCTTGAAACAGGCGAAATCGCCCGTCAGGCTTCGGGGGCTGTTGTGGTTAACATGCAAGACACCGTTGTTCTTGCCACCGTGGTGGCAGCTAAGTCGTCCAAGCCGGGTCAAGACTTCTTTCCGCTTACCGTCGACTACATGGAGAAGACCTACGCGGCCGGAAAGATTCCCGGCGGTTTTTTTAAGCGTGAAGGCCGTCCCAGCGAGAAAGAAACTCTTACCTCGCGCCTTATCGACAGGCCTTTGCGGCCTCTTTTCCCCGAAGGCTTTTACAACGAGGTGCAGGTCGTCTGCACTGTCATCTCGTTAAACCCTGACATCGATCCCGATATCCCCGCCATGATTGGTGCCTCAGCGGCACTTGCAATCTCTGGCGTTCCCTTCAATGGCCCCATCGGGGCAGCCCGCGTTGGTTATATAAACGGCCAGTATGTCCTGTGCCCCAACGCGTCCGACATGCCTCAATCGCAAATGGACTTGGTGGTCGCAGGTACCGAATCAGCAGTGCTCATGGTGGAGTCCGAGGCCGATCAACTTCCCGAAGATGTCATGTTGGGTGCCGTCGTTTTCGGCCATGAGCAGATGAAGGCGGCCATTCACGCCATTAACCGTCTGGTGGAAAAGGCCGGCAAACCCGAGTGGGAGTGGACTGCCGAGCCCCAAGACAAGGCCGTTGTTGAGAAAATTACCGAGCTTGCCCAGGCCTCCTTCGAAGAAGCCTACAAGCTACGCGACAAGCAGGCCCGTTCTTCACGGCTGAAAGAAATTTATGCCGGCGTCGAGTCCAAGGTGGCTGAGCTGGTTGGGGCCGGAAGTCTAGCCGCACCGGCGGGTAACCTTCTGAATGACACCTTGTTTGGCCTTGAGTCCAAGGTGGTTCGTGGCCAAATTCTTGGTGGTGAGCCGCGCATCGATGGCCGTGACACCCGAACGGTTCGGCCTATCTCTATTCGAAACGGGGTATTGCCTCGCGCCCATGGCTCGGTGCTCTTCACACGCGGGGAAACCCAGGCGCTTGTTGTCGCCACTCTGGGCACTAACCGAGATGAGCAGATTATCGATGCCTTGGCCGGCGAGTACCGAGATCGATTCATGCTTCACTACAACATGCCTCCCTATGCAACGGGCGAATGCGGTCGCGTGGGTACGCCTAAGCGTCGTGAAATTGGTCATGGACGCCTTGCCAAGCGCGCTCTAGTTGCCGTGCTTCCCAAGGCAGAAGATTTTGCTTATTCCATGCGTGTGGTCAGCGAAATTACAGAGTCCAATGGCTCGTCTTCCATGGCCTCGGTCTGCGGTGGCTGCCTGGCGTTGATGGATGCGGGCGTGCCCTTGAAGGCGCACGTGGCTGGCATTGCCATGGGTCTTATTAAAGAGGGCGGGCGATTTGCCGTGCTCACCGACATTCTTGGCGATGAAGATCACCTCGGTGACATGGATTTCAAAGTCGCAGGCTCGGAAACCGGAATTACTGCCCTGCAAATGGACATAAAAATTCAGGGTATCACCAAGGAAATCATGCAGGTTGCTCTGGCGCAGGCTAAAGACGCCCGTATGCACATTCTTGGCAAGATGAAAGACTGCATGGGCACAGCCCGTGAAGAACTGTCTGAATTCGCGCCTCGTCTCTACAACATGAAGATTAATCCCGAGCGCATACGCGACGTCATTGGTAAGGGTGGTTCCACCATTCGTTCCATTACAGAAGAAACCGGTACCACGATCGACATTGACGAGTCGGGCAGCATTACCATCGCAGCCACCACTGCCGACGCCGCTCGTAATGCCATTAAGCGTATTGAGGAACTTACAGCTGAGGTTGAGGTGGGCAAGGTCTACGAAGGCACGGTTCTTCGCCTTCTCGAGTTTGGCGCCATTGTCTCCATTCTTCCTGGTAAAGACGGGCTGCTGCATATTTCCCAGATTGCCCATGAGCGCGTTAACCAGGTCTCCGACTTTGTCAAAGAGGGCCAACAGGTTCGCGTGAAGGTGATTGAGGCTGATGAAAAGGGCAGGCTACGGCTTTCTATGAAGGCGCTTCTCGAGGAGCCCGGCATTGTTGCGCCGGCTGCCGAGGGCAATCCAGGGAGCGAGGCCTAGCCCTTATGCACCGCGTGCCGCTTGTTCTTGGAAACTGGAAGATGAACGGTTCGGTTCAGGCCAACGAGGCTCTGCTTCAGGGCTTACTTGGCAGCCTCGGCTCTGAGGCTGACGCCGCCATCAGGCACGATAGTCTTCAGGCAGGCGTGGCTGTGCCTGCGCCGTATCTCTTTCAGGTGGCTACCCGTCTGCGTACGTCAGGCTTGCTCTGGGGAGGTCAAGACTGTTCCAACGAGGGCTCCGGTGCCTTCACGGGAGAAATCTCTGCCGATATGCTTAAAGATTTCGACTGCCAGTTTGCCTTGGTAGGCCACTCAGAGCGTCGTGAACGAGCCGCCGAAACAAATGAACTTGTTGGCCTTAAGCTTGGCCAGCTTCTCAATAACGGCCTTACCCCTGTTGTCTGTGTGGGCGAGTCACTTTCTGAGCGTGAAAAAGGTTCAGCGCAAGACTTTGTAGTTGGGCAGGTTCGGGCTGCTACCAAGGGCTTGAATGACCAGCAGCTTGCAGCCTTGGTCATTGCTTACGAGCCCATATGGGCCATTGGAACCGGTAAATCGGCATCAAGTGCCGATGCACAGGCCATGCACGCCACAATCCGAGAAGAGCTCTCTCAGAAGTCCCAGTCAGCCGCGCAGGCAATTCGCATCATTTATGGCGGTAGCGTCAAGGCTGCAACCGCCCTCGACCTTTTTTCGCAACCTGATATCGATGGTGCGCTTGTCGGTGGTGCATCGCTCGATGCTTCAGAGTTCGCCACTATTATTCAATCTGCCTTACCAGCGGCTCAAAGCCCTCACTAGGACATCCCATTGCCATGCTTTGGTACACCAACTTACTCATCATCGTCCAGGTAGTTTCTGCCTTGGCTATCATTGTTCTTGTACTGCTCCAGCAGGGCAAGGGGGCCGACATGGGAGCGGCCTTCGGTTCCGGTAGTTCTGGCTCTGTTTTTGGTGCCTCGGGCTCCAGTAACTTTCTTTCCCGAGCCACGGCCGTTCTGGCCGCAATTTTCTTTACCACCACCCTGGGGCTTTCCTATATTGGTAGCCGTAGCTTAGGAACAACGGGGGATTCTGGCGGTATCATGCAGAATATTCCGGCAGAAAAGGCGCCAGCGTCGAACCCTGAGGTTCCGGTGCCCGGCTCTTCAGACACAACCAAAACAAGCCCGGAGAAGTAATGCTTTGATGGTCTCGTTTTAAGCCGACGTGGTGGAATTGGTAGACACGCTATCTTGAGGGGGTAGTGGCGAAAGCTGTGCGAGTTCGAGTCTCGCCGTCGGCACCAGTTAGGGGGGTTTATGAGTCTTGAGTCTTACCTTCCCATCTTGCTTTTTATTTTGGTGGGTATCGCTGTGGGCGTGGGCCCCATGGTGCTAGGCAAGTTAATTGGGCCCAGTCGGCCCGATGACGAAAAGCTATCACCCTATGAGTGCGGCTTCGAGGCTTTTGAGAACGCGCGAATGCAGTTTGACGTGCGCTACTACCTCGTGGCCATTCTTTTTATTTTGTTCGATCTCGAAATCGCCTTTCTTTTCCCCTGGGCAGTCAGTCTTGATTCCATTGGGCTCTTCGGGTTTCTTTCGATGATGGCCTTCCTTGCCATCTTAGTATTGGGCTTCATTTATGAGTGGATGAAGGGAGCCCTTGACTGGGAGTAAACCATGGCAATAGACGGCGTTCTGAAGCAAGGCTTCATCACAACCACAGCCGACCAGGTTATCAACTGGACACGAACTGGGTCACTCTGGCCAATGACCTTCGGGCTTGCCTGCTGTGCGGTCGAAATGATGCATGCGGGTGCGGCACGTTACGACCTTGACCGTTTCGGAGTGGTCTTTCGGCCAAGCCCCCGGCAGTCCGACCTCATGATTGTTGCAGGCACGCTTTGCAACAAGATGGCGCCCGCACTTCGCAAGGTCTACGATCAAATGCCCGAGCCGCGCTGGGTTATTAGCATGGGCTCTTGTGCCAATGGGGGTGGCTACTACCACTATTCCTATTCTGTGGTGCGTGGCTGTGATCGCATTGTGCCAGTTGACATTTACGTGCCGGGCTGCCCACCAACGGCTGAGGCCCTCATGTACGGCATCATCCAGCTGCAAAACAAAATACGACGCACCAGCACCATCGCGCGCGGCTAAATGAAGGGTCTCCCCAGCCATGCCCGATACGCCAGTAACTAGCGATACCCTTGAGACTCAGATCCTGCCCCTCTCGATTGCGGGGCAGCTGGTTCAGTCAGCCTCGGCAAAGCTCGGGGGCCTGGTCTCGCGCGCATACGAAAGCCTAGGTGAGGTAACCGTCGAGGCACCCGGAGTCACGCTTGTTGAACTTGGGCTTGCCCTGCGCGATACCCCTGGCCTGGAATTCGATACGCTCATCGACCTCTGTGGCCTTGACTACATGGGATTTAAAGACGGTCGCTATGAAGGGCCTCGGTTTGCTGTGGTCATTCATCTGCTCTCGGTCGTGCGCAATCAGCGTATTCGCTTGAAGGTTTTCTGCACCGACGACGACCTACCACAGGTGCCAAGCCTTGTCTCGGTCTGGCCGGCTGCCGGCTGGTACGAGCGTGAGGCCTTTGATCTCTATGGCATTGTCTTTGCAGGTCATAATGACCTTCGACGTATTCTTACCGATTACGGATTCGTCGGTCATCCTTTCCGTAAAGATTTCCCCACGTCGGGCTACGTTGAAATGCGCTACGACGCACAACAGCGCAGAGTGATCTATCAGCCTGTCACCATTGAAGCGCGCGACATTACGCCGCGCGTTGTTCGCGAGGAGCAGTATGGCCGAGCTTAAAAACTACACGCTCAACTTTGGGCCACAGCACCCGGCCGCCCATGGCGTGTTAAGGCTGGTACTCGAGCTCGATGGCGAGGTGGTGCAGCGCGCCGATCCTCACATTGGGCTGCTTCATCGGGGAACGGAAAAACTTGCTGAGTCCAAGACCTTTTTGCAGTCCGTGCCCTACATGGACCGGCTCGACTATGTCTCCATGATGTGCAACGAGCATGCTTATGTTATGGCCATCGAGAAGCTCATGGGCGTGGAGGTTCCTATTCGCGCTCAGTACATCCGGGTCATGTTCGACGAAATTACTCGCATCCTGAACCATCTTTTGTGGATCGGTGCCCACGGTCTCGATGTGGGTGCCATGGCGGTCTTTCTTTACGCCTTCCGCGAGCGTGAAGACCTTATGGACTGCTACGAGGCCGTCTCGGGGGCACGGATGCACGCGGCCTACTACAGGCCAGGCGGTGTCTACCGCGATCTTCCCGACGCCATGCCCAAGTACCAGGTGAATCGTCTTCGCAGCAATTCCAAGGTTCGCAGGCTGAATCAAAACCGTGAAGGGTCCTTGCTCGATTTCATTGATGACTTCACCCAGCGGTTCCCGTCTTGCGTTGGTGAATACGAAACACTGCTTACCGACAACCGTATCTGGAAGCAAAGGCTTGTAGGCATTGGTGTGGTTAGCCCGGAACGCGCCAAGGCCTTGGGCTTTACCGGCCCCATGCTGCGCGGCTCGGGTGTCGAGTGGGATCTACGTAAAACCCAGCCCTACGAGGTCTACGACCGTCTGCAGTTCGATGTGCCCATAGGCACTGAGGGCGACAGCTACGACCGGTATTTGGTGCGTATGGCCGAGATGAGGGAAAGCAACCGCATCGTTCAACAGTGCGTTCAGTGGCTGCGCGCCAACCCTGGGCCAGTGATTTCCGATAACCACAAGGTGGCCCCACCCGATCGGGAATCCATGAAGTCG
>JAURFZ010000047.1 GCA_030834045.1 Burkholderiales bacterium | reverse complement strand
GTAGAGGGCCGACGCGCCTGGCCGGAAGCCGTGGGGTCTGACATACCGGGCGCGCTGGCAATGGAGCCCGCCTGGTCGGGAGGCAAGGCCTTCATTGCAGCACCGGGGGTAGGCATCGCCAAAGGTCCTGCCGAGGCAGTCGGGGCGGGTGAGCCCGCTGCGCCCGTTGAGCTTGGTGGGCCCGCTGCGCCCGTTGCGCCAAGCATCCCAGAAGCCTCGGATTCCCTTGCCGACTGCGCGAGCTGCGAGGCCTGCTCGATCTGCTCGTACTGTTTTAAGAAGGCTAGAAGCGGATCCGGCTCAACCAAGGGATAAAGATCGATGACCAGGCGATGCCGGTATTGGGCAATAGGCGGCAGACTAAAGACCTTGGGGCGAATCTCACCCTGCTTGAGGTCAAAGACAAGTCGCACGACATTCTTACTAAACTGGCCTACGCGCACTGAGTCAATGTAAGGGTCGTTGGGCTGAACAGCAGCCAACAGCTCGCGCAGTCGTGGGTCAAGCACCATGTCCTGAATGTCCACCACCAGGCGATCGGGCCGGGTGAGCTTGAAGGTCTCGTAACGAATTCGGGATGTGTCGTGCTCGATGGCCACCCTTGTGTAGTCTTCAGCCGGCCAGATGCGCACTGCAACCAGCTCCAGGGCACGGGCTGACTCTGGTGATGCCGAGAGCCCCAGAAAAAAAGCTGCCGCAGAGAACCCTTTGGGGCCGAGCGCCGAAGCCCCCGGGGCGATGACCTGAGGAAGCAGGCAGGCCGCTGGAAGGGCCAAAAGACTGCGCCGGGTCTGAAGCGAGGAAAGGCTGGGCGAGTCGTTCTGGAGGCCTTGGTCTTGCCGAAGTTCTTGGTCTGGCTGAAGGCCTTGCAGAACTACCTCAAACCGCTTCTGGTGATCGGCCTGCGCAAAACGAAACTGAAGACGACGCGGTCCCTGTGGCGCTTCAAGGGATTCCCAGTCCATTGCGATATCAAGATCGGCCAGGGGAAGTCCTTGCGCCTTTTCTGGCCACTCCACAAGACAGACCGTCGCCTCCGCAAGGCAGTCGCGCAGCCCCGCAATGCGCCAGGCCATAGGGTCATCGAGCCGATAAAAATCAAGGTGCACAGCCGAGCTGCTGGGGCTCAGTTCGTAGGTTTCAGCCACTGAAAAACTTGGGCTCTTAATACGCCCGGTCACACCAAGGGATTGAAGGACGGCGCGCGCCAGGCTTGTCTTACCCACACCAAGCCCCCCACGCAGGTAGACTCGCTGCAGGCCACCTTCGTGCACCATGCGTGCAAGGGCCTGACCCAGTAAGGTCAGGCCTTGAGCATCCACGGCATTGAACTCCCTGGCCGGCCGGTCAACAATCACATCATGTCCCACGTGAAATCATCCATTTCAACCTCTCATGCTAACCCGAGCCTGTTGCAAGTTCAGAACGCACTTCAAGCCCTTGGACTGCTCGACCTTGGACTTGTTTCACTTCAAGAGGGTCTTTTGGATGCCGAATTAAAAAGGCTTTACCAATGGCTGGGGGAGGAAAGGCAGGGCGACATGGCTTACATGGCACGTTCCCCTGATCAACGCGCAGACCCCTATCACCTGCTGCCAGGCGCCCAGACAGCCCTTGTGGTGGGCCTGCCTTACCTGCCCGAAGCCGGCCCGCAGTGGCGTGCCGAGGAAGAGCATGCGCTAGAAGACCCCGCCCGTGCTGTTGTCTCGGTCTATGCCCGAGGCCGCGACTATCACAAGGTCTTACGAGGGCGCCTAGGGCAGCTCGCTGAATTAATGGCGAAGGCCTGGCAGCGGCCTGTTACCGACTTTCGTGCCTGTGTCGACTCCGCTCCCCTGATGGAGGTGGCGCTTGCGGCGAAGGCTCAAAGAGGCTGGCAGGGCAAGAACACCTTGCTGCTTACGCGCGCCCAAGGCTCGATGATTTTTTTAGGGGTGCTTCTAACCCGGCTCTCCGACGAAGAGCTTCGCGGGAGCCAAAGCGAGAAGACCGTTCATGCAGAGCAAAGCCCCGCTGGCCACTGCGGAAGCTGCACCGACTGCCTAACGGCCTGCCCCACCCAGGCCTTTGTTGGCCCCTACCAGCTCGACGCCAGGCGCTGTATTTCCTACCTCACCATTGAACATGAGGGTGATATTGAGGAGTCATTGCGACCGCTGATGGGCAATCGAGTTTATGGCTGCGATGACTGCCAGCGGGTCTGCCCCTGGAACCGGTTCGCCCAGAAGGCAACCCTGCCCGACTTTGCAGCGCGCCATGGCCTTGATGCAGCAAACCTCGCGGACCTCTTTGGCTGGACCGCTGAAGAATTCAACGATCGTCATCAGGGCAGCGCCATTCGGCGTATCGGTCATGCCCGATGGCTTCGTAACCTGGCCGTTGGCCTAGGTAACGCTCTGCGTCAGCCGCTTTCAAGCCCCGAGCGAAAGGCCATTCTTCAAGCCCTTGAGGCACGCCGCGGCCGTTGCAATGCCATGGTGAACCGCCATATTGAATGGGCCCTTGCCCAAAACCTGAACGCAGAGCAAGGTCGCAACCCCACTCTCCCCAGCCCCCATGCGCAATAGCTTAGGCATGAAATTAGGTACGAAGTTACAGACGAGGTTACAGACGAGGTTGCGCACCCGGTTGCGTGAGGACTTACTCATGCCCTTACTCATGAGGGCTTGCTCATGATGCCGTCCATCGAGCCCATCGAGGCCTTCTGCCATGCCCTTTTGCTCGAAGAGGGGCTTTCAGCCAACAGTCTTCAGGCCTATCGGCGCGACCTTCATCAGCTTGCTGCATGGGCTGCCGATTCGACCCATGACCTTGGAGACGACTGCCGTGCCATCGAGGCCCTAAGTGAGGCGGCGCTGCAGAGCTTTCTTGCTGCAAGCTTTCGTAAGGTGCGGCCGGCTACCAGCAATCGCAGGCTGTCATGCTTTCGTCGGTTCTACGGCTGGCTGGTTCGCGAAGGACGGCGTGCCGACGACCCCACGGCATGCCTAAAGGCAGCCCGTCAGGCCCGCAGGCTGCCGCTGACCGCCGCAGAAGACCAGATTGAGGCGCTCTTAGCAGCACCCCTTCTGAAGAATCCAGAGGCCGCGCTCGCCCTTCGTGATAAGGCCATGCTTGAACTGCTCTATGCCACCGGGCTGCGTGTCTCCGAACTTATTGGTCTAAGCCTTTCACGGCTAAGCCTGACCGAAGGCATCCTTCGAGTCACAGGAAAAGGGAATAAGGACCGGCTTGTGCCCTTTGGGGATGAGGCAGGGCATTGGCTATCGACCTATCTTAAGGGGCCGCGCGCCTTGATTCTAAGGGGCAGGATGTCTGAGATGGTTTTTGTGACCGAGCGGGGCGAGGCGATGAGCCGCCAGTATTTCTGGATGCTCATAAAACGCTACACCCAGCAGGCAGGCCTTAGCATTGCCTTATCACCCCATGCCCTGCGCCATGCCTTTGCAAGTCATCTGCTTAATCATGGCGCCGACCTTCGGGTGGTGCAGATGCTCTTGGGCCACTCTGACATCTCAACCACGCAGATTTACACCCATGTTGCTCAGGCAAGGCTGAAGGTTTTGCATGCCCAGCATCATCCGCGAGGCTAAAACGATCTTGCGAATTAACGAATAATGGTGGCGGGCTCGCCGGCCGACTGCGCTGTTATTTCACCCATGGCATAGACCCGCTCGCCGGCCGCGGTAAGGGTTGCCGCAATGACCTCGGCCTGCTCAGCGGCCACCACCAGCACCATGCCAATGCCCGCATTGAAGACCCTGTGCATTTCATCGGTCTCAATGCCGCCCTGGTCTTGCACCCAGTGCATAACCGAAGGCATCGGCCAGGAACCCGCCTTGAGCGCTGCCTTAAGGCCCTTGGGCAGAACCCGCGGAACATTACCAACCAGGCCGCCACCCGTGATGTGGGCCATGGCGTGAATGGCTGACTGGTGCGTACGCAGCGCTTCAAGCACAGGCTTGACATAGATACGGGTAGGCGCCAAGAGCAGGTCGGAAAGGGGCCGGGTCTCATCAAGCGACCAGCTGCAGGGCAGCTCAACCCCCGCCAGGCTTTTTGGTGAAATCTCTCCAAGCACCTTTTCCAAGACGGCCCGAACCAAGGAATAACCGTTGCTATGAAAGCCACTGGAGGCAAGGCCAAGCACGCGGTCCCCCGACTGAACCCGCTTGCCAGTGAGCATCTGAGCCTTTTCAACCACGCCAACTGCAAAGCCCGCAAGGTCGTACTCACCCTCGGCATACATACCGGGCATCTCGGCGGTTTCGCCCCCAATAAGCGCGCAGCCCGCCATCTCGCAGCCCTTGGCAATCCCTGCCACCACCGATGCTCCCGTGTCGACCGAGAGCCGGCCCGTTGCAAAGTAATCGAGAAAGAACAGGGGTTCAGCACCCTGCACCAGGATGTCGTTAACGCTCATGCCCACCAGGTCAATGCCAATGGTGTCGTGCCGATTCAGTGCGAAGGCAAGCTTAAGCTTGGTGCCCACCCCATCGGTGCCCGAGACAAGCACAGGCTCCTTGTAGCCCTTGGGCATTTCAAAAAGCGCTCCAAAGCCACCAATGCCAGCAAGCACCTCAGGCCGTAGTGTGGCCTTGGCAAGAGGCTTGATACGGTCAACGAGGGCGTCACCCGCCTCGATGTCGACACCGGCTTCTTTGTAGCTCAGAGCTGTTGATTTGGCGTTCATGGCAATGCACCTGAAAATGACCATTCTATGGCAGACGACCTTCTATCCCAGCAGCCCCTTGCGCTAATGTCCGCCCCGCAGCCCTCGCTTGACCGCGGGGTCACCGGAGCCAACGCAGAGGCCTTGCTCTGGCTTGAGCGTTTTTGTCAGCCCAAGCAGCCCATGGTCGTTGCAAAGGCCTGCCAGGGGGGCTCTGGCCTTGATGGGGGTCTTGCGGCCACAAGCCTTTACCTCTGGGGGCCGCCGGGTTCGGGGAAAAGCTTCTGGACACAGGCCTGGGCGCAAGCGTCTGCGGCCTGCCATTACGTGGACCTTGAGGACAGCGACGAGGGGCTTGCCTTTATACAGCTCTTGGACCAGGCACGGGCAAAGACTTGGCTGCTTGATAACCTTCACAAGGCCGTTGAGAGCGAAAGGCTTGAGGCGGCCCTCTTTAAGCTTTTTGTTCGCAGTACGGAGACCCATGAAAGGCTTGTAGTGACTGCTGACTGTCCGCCCTTACAAAGCCTTCTGATGCGGGAAGACCTGCGAACGCGGCTTGGCCAGGGTCTTATTTTTGAACTCCAAGAGCTCTCCGATTCTGAAAAGCTTCAGGCCTTGCGCAACCGTGCCTTTGAGCTGGGATGGATGAACCAGCCCAGCCGATCCGACTACGACAGCCTCTTCCGATTCATGCTCGAGCGCCTTCCCCGAGGACTTGACCGCCTCACGGCCTTAATGGATGCGGCTGATGCCCGAGCCCTGGCTTTGAAAAAACCAATTGGGCTTAACCTTATACGGAGCCTTCTGGAAGGGCCTATTAAAAATGCCTCTGTCTAACTCTTCGCCGCCCTTGCAGCTTGCCCTTTTTGACCTTGATCACACACTCCTGCCCATCGACAGCGATGTCAGTTGGGCCAATGAGCTTGCCAGGCTGGGGCTGGTTGACCCGCAATGGCATAGGCGCCGAAATGACGAGTTCTACGAGCAGTACAAGGCGGGTGTTCTTGATATTGACGCCTTTCTGGCCTTTCAGCTTGGCCCGCTTGCCGAGCATCCCCGGCATCAGCTTGAGGCCTGGCGCGACGATTTCCTTCAACGCGTCATCTTTCCCCAGGTGCTTGATACGGCGCGGGCACTGGTGCGCAGGCATCAGGACGAGGGAAGCCTCTGCGCGGTCGTCACGGCCACCAACGATTTTATTACCCGACCCATCGCCCAGGCTTTTGGTATTGACCAGCTCATTGCCACAGAGGTGGAGACCGATGCCAAGGGTGAGTTCACCGGCAGGCACAAGGGACTGCCAAGCTTTCGAGAGGGCAAAGTGACCCGAGTGGCCCAGTGGCTTGCGTTGAAAGACCTTGGGCTAGAGGACTTCGAGGTGTCCTGGTTTTACAGCGACTCCATGAATGACCTGCCCTTGCTTGCCCGGGTCAGCCATCCGGTTGCAACCAACCCCGATGAACGACTTCGGGCCCATGCCAAAGCCCAGGGCTGGCCCATTCTTGATCTCTTCAAATCCCCAGAGGCTTGATACTCTTAGCCTCGTGATTCGTAAACTCCTCCGCTCCCTTGCAAGGTTTGCCCCTGGGCATGCCCACGGCCGGGGCAATGCCCGCGGTCATGACCCCAAAATCCACAAGGCCTCGCAGATCGGTATTGACCGCAGGCTCGTTTCTTCGGGGGCGATTCGAACGGTGGAGGGCCTGCAGCAGGCGGGCTACAAGGCCTTTGTTGTGGGGGGAGCCGTGCGCGATCTCATGCTTGGACTTCGGCCGAAGGACTTTGATGTTGCCACCGATGCGACACCCGAGGACGTTCAGCATATTTTTCGCCGTGCACGAATGATTGGAAAACGTTTTCGTCTCGTGCATGTCCTCTTCGGGCCCGAGACCATTGAGGTCTCAACCTTTCGGGCGGCAGCAGGCGAGGACCACGAGACCGATGCCCATGGCCGGGTGTTACGAGACAACACCTTTGGCGAGCAGCACGAAGACGCAGCCCGTCGCGACTTAAGCATCAATGCCCTCTACTACGACCCATTAAGCGACACGGTTCTGGATTATCACCATGGGGTGGAAGACCTGCAGGCGCGTCGTATTCGAATTATTGGTCAGCCCGATCGTCGCTACAGGGAGGACCCCGTGCGTATGCTTCGGGTCGTGCGATTTGCTGCCAAGCTTCAGTTTGACCTCGAGTCAAAGACCACCGAGCCCATTGCCGATCTGGCCGACCTCATTCTGAACGTGCCCCAGGCAAGGCTCTTTGACGAAATGATTAAGCTCTTGCAGTCCGGTCAGGCCTTCTTAGGGCTGCAACAACTGCGTCGCTATGGTCTGCATCATGGCTGCCTGCCTCTTGTTGACATGGTCCTCGAGCCCGAGGGCAGTGAGAAGGAAAAGCAGCAGGCCCTTTCTTTCGTCAAGCTTGCCCTTGAGCGCACCGACCAACGGGTTCAGCAGGGCAAGCCCATCTCGGTGGGCTTCTTGTTCGCAAGCCTTCTTTGGTGCCCCGTCTACCGACACTGGAAGCAGCTTGAGGCCCAGGGCAGTAAGGCCGTTCCTGCCCTGCATGAGGCCATTGACCAGGTCATCGATCAGCAGCTTGATCGGCTCTCCATTCAAAAACGAGTAGTCGCCGATCTGCGCGAGATCTGGATGCTTCAGCCCCGGTTCGAGAAACGCAACGGCCAGGCGCCCTTTCGGCTACTCAGTCATCTTCGCTTTCGGGCGGGCTACGACTTTCTTCTACTTCGCGAGGCCGTGGGCCAGGCGCCCGAGGGACTTGGCGCCTGGTGGACCGAGTTTCTTGAGGCTGAAGGGGAAGAGCACCGCGCCGAGCTTGTTCACAAAACCAGTGCGCGTCGTGTGAGCCCGCGTTCCTCCCGGTCTGAATCCGACGCACCCGAACAGACAGAGTCGCTCGACGGCTCTGCCACCGCTGATGTGCAGGAAAAATCTGGGCGTCCCCGGCGCCGACGCAGATCCAGGTCTGCAGGTCAGGCACAGGGCGGAGCCGAGGGCGATGGGGGCACTGGAGGCGCCGAGCCATGAGGCTTGCTGTTCTTGCCCTTGGGGCCAACCTTCCTTTTGCAGATAGTCCGGCACAGACCACCCTGCAGCTGGTTATGAAGGAACTTCAAGGGCTTGAGAGCAGCCGGGTTCTTGCCAGTTCAAGACTTTGGCGTTCGGCACCGGTTATGGCCGAGGGGCCAATGTTCTTTAACGCCTGCAGTCTGGTTGAAACGTCGCTTGAACCGCTGCCACTGCTCGAGATGCTTCTTGCCCTGGAGAACAAGTGGGGCCGTGTCCGTGGGCCAAAGCCCAGCCATGCGCGGGCTGCTGCGCGTACGCTTGACCTCGATCTAATTTGGATGGAGGGTACGGCTGTGAACAGCCCAAGGCTTTCTCTGCCGCATCCCCGTGCCTGCAGACGCGGCTTTGTGTTGGGCCCTCTTCTTGATCTTGATCCGTGGCTTGGCGGGCGCTTAACACTTCCCCACCCCCTTACGGGAGAGCCCTGTTGCCTTGAGGACCTTTGGCTGCTGCTGCCTGAGGCAGCGCGAAACGATAGCCAGCCCGTTGCCGAGCCCATCGACCCCATGGAGAGGGCGGCATGAGGCCCGACTGGTGCCAGCGCTTTCGCTCGATTGTCTTTGAGGGACCCATTGGGGTAGGCAAGAGCAGCCTGGCACTGAAGTTTGCAGAGCGGTTTGGCTATCGCCCCTTGCTTGAGGCCCCCGAGGCCAACCCGTTTTTGTCGCGGTTTTACCGAGACAGCGCTCGCTTCGCCTTTCCCACGCAGTTGTTTTTTTTATTTCAACGTATTGATCAGCTACGCGAAGTCTCCCAGCGTGACCTCTTCAATGAGTTCATGGTGTCTGACTTTATGCTTGAGAAGGACCCTCTCTTTGCGCGCCTCACTCTGTCGGACGACGAGCTCGCCTTGTACCAGACCATCTATGAATCGCTTCGACCTCAGGCCCCCACTCCCGATCTTGTAATTGTTCTGCAGGCATCTGCCGAGCAGTTGGTGAATCGCATTTCCCAGCGGGGCATCCCCATGGAGCAGGGCATGTCCCATGACTATCTGCGGGAGTTGTCCGAGGCTTATACCGACTTCTTTCATCGCTACGAGGATGCCCCCTTGCTTATCGTGAACACGGCCGCACTCAACCCCATTGACCGGGAAGATGACTTTGAGGCCTTGGTGCAGCAGATTGTTCAGCTGCGCGGCCGTCGCACCTATTTCAATTTGAATGTCTAGATGAAGATTGTTCACACCATCGCCGAACTGCGCGCCCAGCTTCGAGGCCAGCTGCGCACCGCCTTCGTTCCCACCATGGGCAATCTGCATGAGGGTCATTTGTCACTCATGCGTGTTGCAGCTAAAAATGGGGACCCCGTGGTCGCCTCTATTTTTGTTAACCGACTCCAATTCGCACCCCATGAGGACTTCGACCGCTACCCGCGAACCCTACAAGAGGATGCGAAAAAGCTTGAGGCCGAGGGCGTGTATGTTCTCTTTGCACCCGATGAGAAGGAGCTTTATCCCGAGCCTCAAGAGTTTCGGGTCCATCCGCCGGAGAACCTAGGCGACATTCTTGAAGGTGAGTTTCGCCCGGGGTTTTTTGTGGGTGTCACAACCGTTGTCCTGAAGCTTTTTCACTGCGTGAGCCCCCAAGTGGCGGTCTTTGGCAAAAAGGATTATCAGCAACAGATGATTATTCGGCGCATGTGCCAGCAGTTTGCCTTGCCCACGACCATCGTCTCTGGCCCCACCATTCGCGATGAGGATGGCCTCGCCCTCTCGTCGCGCAACCAGTACCTCTCTGCAGAGCAACGAGAAGAGGCTCCTTGGCTTTACCGGTGTCTTACACAGACTGCTAATCAGCTTCGCCAGATGCTGGCTGATCAGTCGCTTAGCCTTGAGGGAATTGCCCATCTCCAAGGCGAGGCTCAGGCCGAGCTGAAAGCCCGTGGATGGGTACCGGACTACTTTGCAATACGCAGACAGAACGACTTAAAACCCTTGGAGCA
>JAURFZ010000046.1 GCA_030834045.1 Burkholderiales bacterium | reverse complement strand
TAAGCCCGAGCGCATTACCCAGATCATGTCCTCCGAGCTAAACGATGTGGGCACGGCCTTTGGGGATGCCCGCCGTTCATTTATTGAGTTGAATGCCGAAGAGCTTCAAACGGAAGATTTAATTACGCCGCAAGAGATGGTGGTCACGCTGACCCATGGCGGCTACATAAAGAGTCAGCCGCTTAGCGAGTACCAGGCGCAGCGTCGCGGAGGGCGCGGCAAAACCGCCACGGCCACCAAGGAAGACGACTGGATCGACCAACTCTTTATTGCCAACACTCACGACACCATCCTTGCCTTTTCGAACAAGGGGCGTGTCTACTGGCTTCGTGTCTTTGAGGTGCCGCAGGGCTCACGAGCCTCGAAGGGCAAGCCTCTTGTGAATGTCTGGCCGCTTGAAGACGGCGAGAAGGTCACGGTTGTGCTCCCCATCAAGGCCTACGAAGAGAACAAGTTTGTCTTTATGGCGACCGAGCTTGGTACTGTTAAGAAAACACCCTTGTCGGCGTTTTCCCGCCCCTTAAAGCGCGGCATTATTGCCTGCTCGCTTGATGAAGGTGACTGCCTTATTGGCGCAGCCATTACCAACGGTGAGCATGACGTCATGTTGTTCTCAAATGCTGGTAAGGCCGTGCGCTTTGCTGAGGGCGATGTTCGACCCATGGGCCGTGAGGCTCGCGGTGTGCGCGGCATGATGCTTGAGAAAGATCAGAAGCTCATCAGCATGATCGTGGCCGAGAATGAAAGCGACTTTGTACTTACCGCAACCGAGAATGGCTTTGGCAAGCGCACGCTTATCTCGGAACACACCCGCCATGGCCGTGGCACCAAGGGCATGATTGCCATACAGACATCGGCCCGAAACGGCCGGGTAGTGGGTGCCTGTCGGGTGAGTGAGACCGATGAAATTATGTTGATTACCGACCGGGCCGTTGTGGTGCGCACGCGGGTGGCCGAGGTTCGCGCTCTTGGTAGGGCAACCCAGGGGGTCACCCTTATTTCGGTGGACCAGGGCAGTCGGCTTGTTGGCGTACAGCGTATTGCCGAGCAAGACGATGACTTGAACGAAGGCTCGGGCGACAATTCGAACCAGGTTTCAAGCGACAACACGCCCCAGGAATGACCGACGCCCTTTTGCAGGTCTTCCTCCTCGTGGGGGTGGGCCTGCTTGTGGCGCGTCTGGGCTGGATTGACGAGGTCTCAACCCAGTCCTTTTCCAACCTTGTGCTTAAGGTCTTTCTGCCGGCCTTGCTTTTTCGAACCATGGCCACGGTCGACTTCAATGCCCTAAGCCTGCTGCCCATTTTCAATTACCTGTCGCTCACCATGCTCACCTATGCGCTGGCCTTTTTCTGGGCGCAACGCTCGCCGCGCATTGTGTCCGACCCCAGCCAACGAGGTCCGGCCGTCTCTTTGGCGCTTGCCTCCACCTTTGCCAATTCCATCATCATCGGCATTCCAGTGGTCAAGCTTTTCTATGGGCCCGAAGGCCTTGTCATTCTGCTTACCGTGGTCACCATGCATTCCTTGGTGCTTCTAACCACCTCGGTGCTGGGCTACGAAATGCTTGCCAAGAACCGTTCGCGACGCAGCCGGCTAATGACTGCGCGGCAGCTCGCCCAGTCGGCCCTCTTGCATCCGGTGGTCGTGCCTATTTTTCTGGGTGTCTTCGTGAGCTTTTTGCAAATTGAGCTGCCCGTGTTGCTTGACTCCACGCTTTTGTCGATGGGGCAGGTGGCCGTTCCCTGCTGCCTCGTTCTTTTGGGTGCCACGGTCTATCACTCACGTGGACAGATCGAGCCCCGTGCCGTGGGGCCGGCTGTGCTTCTGAAACTGGTTATTCACCCTCTTATCGTCTACCTGGGCAGTCGTTTTATTTTTCAGGCGGAGCCTTTAACCATCGCCGTTCTTACCAGTCTTGCGGCGATGCCCTCGGGAGCAAACCCCTACCTTCTTGCCCAGCGGTACAACCAGGGTGTGAGCATTAGTGCAACAGCCGTGGTGGCAACCACCGCAGTAGCAGCATTTTCGCTACCCTATGTGCTGTCTCTTTTCCCTGGGCCGTTTTCTTAACGCGTTTGAGCGACCCTGTAACCTAAGGCCTTATGTCGATAGAGTGACCCTCCCACCATGACTTCGAAACGACCCTATAACTTTGCCCCCGGGCCTGCCGCCCTGCCAGAGCCCGTGCTTGAAAAGGCTGCGGAGCAGATGCTGAGCTGGGGGGGCAGCGGCATGTCGGTTATGGAAATGACCCATCGAGGCCCGTTATTTACTGGCATTCATGAGCAGGCCATTGCCGATCTGAAAGAGCTTCTTGGCCTTGATGATGATTTCGAGGTGCTTTTTATGCAGGGTGGGGCCACAGCACAAAATGCCATCGTGCCGATGAACCTTCTTGCAAAGAATCCGAAGGCCGATTTTGTTCATACCGGCCACTGGTCGGCGAAGTCCATTGCCGAGACAAAAAAATACGGTGATAGTCACGTTGTGGCTTCGGCAGAGCCCGAGTGGGGGGAGGTCGCGAGCTTTGGCTATGTGCCGCCCGTCTCGCAGTGGTCGCCTCGCGAGCAGGCGGCCTACCTTCATATTTGTGGAAACGAGACCATTGGCGGGGTGGAGTACCACCAGTGGCCTGACATGGCAGGCCTCGGGCTAAACAAAGTTCCGTTGGTGGTGGACATGTCCTCGCATATTCTTTCAAGGCCCATGGATTTCAGCGGCATTGCGCTTGCCTATGGCGGGGCCCAGAAAAATATTGGCCCCTCGGGCCTCACCTTTGTTATCTTAAAGCGTAGTCTTATCGAAGAGCATGCACCACAGGCCATGGCCATCTGCCCCTCGGTCTTCGATTACCGAAAAGTTCTTGAGAACAATTCCTTGCTCAACACGCCTTCCACCTTTGCCATTTACGTTGCTGGCCTGGTCTTTGACTGGCTGAAGACGCAGGGCGGTGTTGCGGCCATGGGCGAGGTGAATGCAAAAAAGGCCGGGCTCGTCTACGCGCTTATTGATGGCTCCGACTTCTACTCGTCCAGGGTGCATCAGGCCAACCGGTCGTTTATGAACATCCCATTCTTTTTAACTGACGACAGGCTCTACGAGCCGTTTCTTAAAGGCGCCCAGGCCAGTGGCCTATTAAACTTAAAAGGCCACAAGGCGGTAGGGGGCTTGCGCGCCAGTCTTTACAACGCTATGCCGCTTGAGGGCGTGGAGGCCCTGGTGGGCTATATGCGCCGTTTTGAGAAGGAGCAGGGATGACACCGCAGCAGCTGAAGTCCTTTCGCGATCAGATCGACGCCTATGACGACGAGATCATCAAACTTATGGTTAAGCGTGCAGGGGTTGTTCAGGCGGTAGGGCGCGAGAAACACAAGGTGGGGGCGGCCGTTTTTCGTCCCGAGCGCGAGGTCGAAATTATTGAGCGCATGTGTGCAAGCAACAAGGCCCTGGGTGGCCCTCTGGCCGATCAGTCCATCGCCACCATCTGGCTTGAGATTATCTCGGGCTGCCGCGCCCTTGAGCGGGTGATAAAGGTCTCCTACCTGGGGCCAACCGGAACCTACAGCGAGCAGGCAGTACGTACCTTGTTTGGCCATCGGGTCGAGATGCTGCCCTGCCAAAGCCTCGATGAGGCCTTGCGTAAGGCCGAGACAGGCCTTACCGACATTGCACTGCTTCCCGTTGAGAACTCCCTGGAGGGCACGGTAGGCCGCACGCTTGATCTGCTTATAGCAACCCCTCTCAGTATTAGTGCGGAGGTAGCCATTCCCATACACCACAGCCTCTTGCATGCCACAGGTGAAAAGCAGAAGGTAAAACGTGTCGTGGCCCATGCCCAGGCCTTGGCGCAATGCCAGCGCTGGCTTGATACCAATATGCCGGGTGTAGAGACACTGGCCGTTGCAAGCAATGGTCATGCAGCCGAAATGGCGGCCAACGACCCAACACTTGCAAGCATCGCGGGTCAGACCGCCGCTGAGCACTACGCCTTAAAAAGCATCGCAGATCGCATTGAAGACGACCCCTCGAACCGAACACGGTTTGCTGCCTTGGGTACCTTTGAACCCGAAGGCTGCGGGGTTGACCAGACCTCACTTATTTTGTCGGTGCCCGATAAGGCCGGTGCCATGCTCTCCCTTATTGAGCCTCTTGCGCGGCATGGGGTCTCCATGAAACGGTTTGAGTCGCGGCCCGCGCGGCAGCTAGGCGGTGCCGCCTGGCAGTATTTCTTTTTTATTGATCTTGTCGGTCATCGCAAAGACAGCAATGTGGCCCTAGCCTTGGCTGAAATTCAGCAGACAGCGGGCATGTTTAAGCTCTTGGGGTCCTACCCTTTATTTGAAAAACTTACTGCCTAGTTTTATAAGCAAAGGTTCCATCTGCCATGCTCTCACTTAACCAGCGCGTACCCTCGTACCTAAAAGCCATTGCGCCTTACCAGCCCGGCAAGCCCATTGCGGACATTGCCCGCGCCTATGGCTTTCAGGAAGATCAGGTTGTGAAGCTTGCCTCCAACGAAAACCCCTTGGGCATGAGCCCGAAGGGCCGTGAGGCCATGCTGAAGGCGGCAGGGGACCTTGGCCGTTACCCGGATGGCAATGGCTTTGGCTTAAAACAGGCCTTGGCCAGGCGGTTTGGACTTTCAACCCAGACCATCACCCTGGGCAATGGCAGCAACGACATTCTTGAACTGGTTGCGCATGCCTTTCTGGCCCCTGGTAAAGAGTCGCTGATGAGCGACCATTCGTTTGCTGTCTATGCCCTTGCCAGTCAGGCGGTGGGCGCCACCCTGGTCTCGGTGCCTGCCCAGTCGCACGACCTTGGCCACGACCTTGATGGCTTTGCCCAACGCATCTCAGACAACACGGCCGTGGTCTGGGTTGCGAATCCCAACAACCCCACGGGAAGTTTTATTCCGGGCGCTCGTCTGGAGTCGTTTATTGCAGGCCTGCCCGCCTCGGTTCTTGTTGTTCTCGATGAGGCCTACACCGAATACCTCAGTGAGGACGAGACCTACCCTGCCTTTGAATGGGTGCAACGCTATCCCAATTTATTGGTCTCGCGATCCTTCTCGAAGGCCTACGGCCTTGCGGGGCTGCGTGTGGGGTATGGGGTTGCAAGCGCGGAGGTCACCGATCTTTTAAACCGAGTGCGCCAGCCCTTTAATGTGAACTCGCTTGCACTTGCCGCTGCCGAGGCCTCAATCTTCGATGATGACTTCCTTGCGCGTTCGGCAGAGTTGAATCGTCAAGGCATGCAGCAGATTCAGCAGGGTCTTCAGGGCCTTGGAATTGGCTGGCTGAGATCCTGGGGCAACTTTCTGCTCATCGATCTTCAAGCGGCTCATCCAACAGTGCCCGGTGCGGGTGTGCGGGTCTACGAGGCCTTGTTATCGAAAGGCGTCATTACTCGGCCTGTGGCCAACTATGGGCTGCCCGGCTACCTGCGCGTCTCCATTGGTACAAAGAACGAGAACGAGGCTTTTTTAAAGGCCATGCCTTTTGCGCTTGAGTCGCTGATGACCTTGCGGGCCCATGCCTCATGATTGATCGGCTTTTGCTTGTGGGCTGCGGCCTGATGGGCGGCTCGGTGGCTGCGGCGCTGCGCGCCCAATGGCCCTCGGTGCAGGTCTGGGTGGTGGACCCGGTCTTTGGCGGGCAGGCCGTCGAAGAAGGCCTGGCCCACCGTGCCTTTACGTCCATGCAGGCCATGCTGGATCAGGCCAAGCCGTCGGTTCCGTCCGTCTCACAAGGCCTGTTGTTTGCAACCCCCGCCCAGGTTACGGCAGGCCTTCTACCTGGCCTTGCCCAGGCCCTGCATCAGCCTTTTTTAGAAAACCTTCTCTGGATAAGCGAGCTTGGAAGTGTCAAGGCGCCGGTGCAAAAGGCCATGCAGGGTATTGCCGAGGGGCCTGGCCGACAGGCCTTGCAGATGCTTTTTGTACCAAGCCATCCCATGGCGGGAAGCGAGCAGTCGGGACTTCAGGCTGCTGAGGCCACCCTTCTGCAAGGTGCACGCGTGCTCATTTCACGACTACCCGAGAACCAGCCGGAGGCCGTTGATAGCCTTGAGCTTTTTTTCAGCAGCCTTGGCGGGCTCCCCATTGCACTTCCACTTGAAGAGCACGATGAACTGCTTGCCGCATTAAGCCATCTGCCGCACCTGCTTGCCTTTGGCCTTGCTGGCATGCTTGCCTCAGGGCCCTATGCGGCTGCAGCCCAGAGTCTGCACGGGGGAGGGCTGCGTGACACCACCCGCATCGCGGGCTCGTCTGCGGAGCTCTGGTCTGGCATTCTTCTTCAGAATCGCCAGGCTGTCCTGGCGCTGATGACCCAGTACAAATTGAGTCTTTCTGAGCTCGTGCATGCTCTTGAGGCCAACGACGGGCAGGCCCTTCATCAGAGCCTGGACAGAGCAAGCCAGTGGCGACGTCAATTCAGCTAGGACTCGACCTGCGCCCACTGGCTCGGGGTAGGGTTGAACTTCCTGGCAGTAAAAGCCTTTCCAACAGGGCCTTGTTGCTTGCAGCCCTTGCCCACGGCACAACCCAGATCAAGGGCCTGCTTGACTCCGACGACACCCGGGTGATGGTCGAAAGCCTGCGGCGCCTGGGCGTGCGGCTATCAGGTGATTTGTCGGATACCAGGGGTCAGGGACTCACCGTTGAAGGTGCGTCAGGCCAGTTTTCAGAGCCCCAGGACCTTGAACTTTTTGTTGGTAATTCGGGGCTTACCATTCGGACTCTGCTGCCTGCGGTTGTCGTGGCGCAACCTGCGGGCAGTGTTGTCCTTCGAGGCGTTGATCGTATGCACGAGCGGCCGATTGCCGACCTGGTGGACGGCCTGCGTGAGCTTGGTGCCTGCATCGACTACCTGGGTCGCGAAGGCTATCCCCCTCTGCGCGTCAGGCCTGCGGTCCTTAAGCCCATGCAACGGCTGCGGGTTCGAGGCAATGTCTCAAGCCAGTTTCTTACAGGCCTTATGCAGGTGGCACCCCTGCTTGCCGTGCAATGGGGTCGGCCCGTTGAGATTGAGGTGGACGGCCCTCTTATTAGTCGGCCCTACGTAGACCTTTCCATTCACATGCTGCGTCAGTTTGCAGTAAGCATTGAAGAGCCGCGGCCCGGCGAGTTTCGCATTACCCCTGCGCAGTTAAAGCCTGCTGCCCAAGGGTGGCAAGAAGCTCACGCGAAGACGAGCGCCGAGGAACCGGCCGGCTTGAGTTCCATGGGGCTTCATAGCCCAGGCCGGCTTAAGGTCGAGGCCGACGCCTCGTCTGCCTCGTATTTCTTGGCCGCAGGTCTGCTGGGCGGTGGACCTGTGCGGGTGGAAGGCGTTGGCAAGGGTAGCCCCCAGGGCGATCTGCAGTTTGCCCATGCACTGGCCAGCATGGGGGCATCTATTTCATGGGGCGAGGATTTTATTGAAGCGCGGGCAGCAGCCTTTGATAACGAAGGCCGGCCCCGTGTGCGGGCGGTAAGTCTTGATGCTAACGCCATTCCCGATGCGGCCATGACTCTTGTGGCTGTGGCGCTCTATGCGCCTGCCGGCACTACCACCAGGCTTGAGGGCATTGGCTCGTGGCGGGTGAAGGAGACCGACCGCATTGCCGCCATGGCCAATGAGGCACGGGCCTTGGGGGCCACAGTGGTGGAGGGGCCCGATTTTCTTGAGGTTACGGCGCCTACCTGCCTAAGGTCGGCAAGCATTTCCACCTACGACGATCACCGCGTGGCCATGAGTTTTGCGCTCGCGAGTTTTGAGCACCCTGGGGATAAGCCTGTGGATAGCCCTGTGGAAAACAACGAGAAGCCAGGGGGTAACCGGGTGGAAACCCCGCGGCAGACCCTTTCGTCTGGCGCTCGTCGCCTGGCCATTAAAGACCCAGGCTGTGTTGCGAAGACCTATCCCGAGTTTTTTGAGGCCTTTGCCGATGTCTGCGCCCAGGCGGTTCCGGTGATTGCCATTGATGGGCCCACGGCCTCGGGCAAGGGTACCGTGGCGGCATTGCTTGCTCAGAGGCTTGGGTTTCACTACCTCGACAGTGGCGCCATTTATCGCCTGCTTGCCTTGGCCAGCCACGACCAGGGCCTTTCGGAGGACGATGAGCCTGGCCTAGCGGCCTGTGCAGGCCAGATGCAGCTTCAGTTTCAGGGCGACCGCGTTTTTCTAAATGGGCAGGACGTGAGCCTCGCCATTCGGGCCGAAGCCATGGGCAATCGCGCCTCCCGGCTTGCCGCGCTGCCCCTTGTACGGCGGGCCTTGCTGCGTCGTCAGCGTGATTTTGCAAGGCCCCCTGGCCTGGTGGCCGACGGCCGCGACATGGCCTCAGTGGTCTTTCCTCATGCGCAGCTCAAAATCTTCCTCACGGCCTCGGCGCAGGTCCGCGCACAACGTCGTTACAACCAATTGAAAGAAAAAGGAATTCCCACTACAATCGAGGGCCTTTTAGCAGATCTTCTTGCACGTGACGAACGAGACAGTAATCGGGCGGTTGCGCCTTTAAGGTTTTTAGAAGGAACCGATATGGTCTTCTTAGATACGTCTGAGAAGTCCGTATCACAAGCCGTTGAAGAGATTGAAAAAGCCTTCGCTACGAGGGCAGCTAAGCAGGCCTAACTGCTTTTCAATTCTTTTCAACATGGGTGCCCATTTGGGCGTAATTCCATCGTTGGCGCAGTCTGGCGATGTGTTCTTGAAATGGTTCGTTAATGTCACTTGAAACATCTATTGGCGCAGAGGCGCCGGAGTCGTTTGCGGCGATGTTCGCCGAGTCGGTTTCCCGACAGGAAATGCGTGCGGGCGAAGTTATTACCGCCGAAGTTATTCGTATTGACCAAAACCATGTGGTGGTCAACGCGGGCCTGAAGTCTGAAAGCTTTATTCCAGTCGAAGAGTTTATGAACGACCAGGGTGAGCTTGATGTCAAAGAGGGCGATTTTATTTCTGTGGCCATTGAGGCCTTGGAAGACGGCCGAGGCGAAACGCGGCTTTCGCGTGATCGCGCCAAGCGTCTTGCAGCCTGGCTAAGCCTTGAGAAGGCACTTGAGTCGTCCGAGCTTATTATTGGAACTGTAACGGGCAAGGTAAAAGGTGGCCTTACCGTGATGACCAACGGTATCCGGGCCTTTCTGCCTGGCTCATTGGTGGACACACGTCCTGTAAAAGACACAAGCCACATCGAGGGCAAGACCCTTGAGTTCAAGGTCATTAAGCTTGATCGTAAGCGCAACAACGTGGTTCTTTCGCGCCGCGCTGTTATTGAAACAAGCATGGGTGAAGAGCGCAGCAAGCTGCTTGAGAACCTCACCGAGGGCTCCACCGTGACGGGTGTCGTTAAGAACATCACCGACTACGGCGCTTTTGTGGATCTTGGTGGCATTGATGGCCTTCTTCACATTACCGACATGGCATGGCGTCGTGTCCGTCACCCCTCCGAGGTGCTTACCATTGGCCAAGAAGTAACCGCCAAGGTCTTGCGCTTTGATCAAGACAAGAATCGTGTCTCGCTGGGTATTAAGCAGCTCGGCGACGATCCATGGGAAGGCATTGCCCGTCGTTACCCCCAGGGCTCACGTCTCTTTGGTAAGGTTACCAACATCACCGACTACGGTGCTTTCGTTGAGATCGAGCCGGGTATTGAGGGTCTGGTCCACGTCTCTGAAATGGACTGGACCAATAAAAACGTGAACCCCGGTAAGGTGGTTCAGGTGGGCGATGAGACCGAGGTTATGGTCCTTGAAATCGATGGCGAGCGTCGTCGTATTTCCTTGGGCATGAAGCAGTGTGTGGCCAATCCCTGGCAAGAGTTTTCGGGCACTGCAAACAAGGGCGACAAGGTCTCAGGTCAGATCAAGTCCATCACCGATTTCGGTGTCTTTGTGGGACTGCCTGGCAACATCGATGGACTGGTTCACCTCTCTGACCTCTCTTGGACAGAAACAGGCGAAGAGGCTGTTCG
>JAURFZ010000045.1 GCA_030834045.1 Burkholderiales bacterium | reverse complement strand
AACGGGCCCCGGCGCCTCACAGGCACCCGTATTCATTTCTATTGAAGGCGAGCAAGAAGTCTGCACCCTTGCACTCGGGCGGGCCTATGCGGTTACTCCCAGCCCCGACCAACTGCAACGCCTTGCACAGCTTCCGGGAACGCGCTCGGCTGCGTTGGTTTATTGATGCCCACCCTCAATACCCCCCTCAACGACTGGTTCGAGTACTGGCTCGTGGACCACGGCTTTCTTAGAACAGTCTTTTCAAATCGTTATGAGCTCGCCGGTGGCCTTTACCGGGTAAACCAGCCAAGCCCGGGCAAGCTGCGCTGGTACCGAGACCATCTTGGAGTGCGCACCGTGGTGAACCTTCGTGGTGAAGCCCCAGATATGGCCTTTTATCGAATGGAAGAGGTGGCCTGCCAGCGGCTCGGTCTTCAGTTGGTCAATGCCCGAACCTGGTCGCGGGGGCTTTTGGAGCCCTATGAAATTCAGCATCTCAAAACAGTGATTGATACCCTTCAGACGCCTGCTATTGCCCATTGCAAATCGGGCGCAGACCGCGCGGGGTTTTTTGCGGTGCTCTGGCGTCACTGGCGCCTAGGTGAGCCTATAGGCTATGCCATGGCCGAGCTTCATTGGCGCTATGGCCATTCGTCTCGGGCTAAAACCGGAATGCTCGATCATTTCCTTCACTGTTACCTAAGCCAGGCAAAGCCCGGACAGTCCCTCATTCACTGGGTGCACCAAGACTACGACCTGCAGGCGGTGCGCGAGAGTTTTAAACCTCGCCCGCTTGCAGGTTTTTTAGTGGACAAGCTTCTTCAACGTGAATGAGTTAGCCCTAGTTGCTGGGTTCGTGAGCATAAATTGCGCCTCGCGGGTCAAAACCGCTGGGGCCGCTGAAACGGCATGCTGCCCAACGTTTTCAAAATGAACCAAGACCTTCGCCTCTACCTTCGCCTGCTGTCCTTTGCGAAGCCCTACTGGAAACTTGGCCTTGCCTCAATCTTAGCCATGGTGGCTACGGCAGGTCTTGAGCCACTGTTACCTGCCTTAATGAAGCCTTTAATTGATGAGAGCCTTATTGCCAAGGACCCCGAAAGCCTCTGGCAGATTCCATTGCTTATTGTTGTGGTGTTTGTAGCCAAAGGCATTGCCGACTACCTTGCAACCGTTAGCAGCCAGACCTTAGCCCACCACACCATAGCCGATCTTCGCCAGGCGGTATTTGAGCATCAATTGGCTCTGCCCATGTCGGTGCATCAGACCGAAGAGCCTGGCCGCATGCTTAGCCGTATTACCTACGACATCACCATGGTGAGCGACGCTGTGGCATCAGCATGGCTCATTCTTATTCGGGACACGCTTCTTCTTATTGCGCTTCTTAGCTTTCTTTTTTACACCGCCTGGTCGCTCACACTTCTTGTTATGGGCATGGCCCCGCTTGTGGCGATTGTCATTCAACGGGCAGGTAAGCGCCTTCGCCGTTCAAACCATCAGCTGCAAGGTTTTATGGGACGCATTAACAGCATGGTGGAAGAGGCCATGCTGGGCCTGCGCGACATAAAGATTTTTCATGGCAATGGACACCAGGCCAAGCGCTTTGCTGAACAAAACCAACTGCTTCGTGCCGAGCAAATAAAGGTCACCCGCGTTCAGGCCATGAACGTTCCCTTGGTGCAGGTCATTGCCGCCTGCTCGGTGGCAGTTGTTATTTATGCAGCCTCGAAGATGGCGGCGAGCAATACGCTAAGCCCTGGGGAGTTTGTTAGCTTTATTGCCGCTATGAGCATGGTGTTTGAGCCTGTTCGCAGGCTTACGAATGTGAACAACCTTCTGCAGCGCGGGCTTGCTGCCGCGGACTCCTTGTTTGGGCTGCTCGACCGCCCGCCGGAGTCGATTGGCGAGGCCCGAGTCGGCCTGGTGCGCGCAGACTCCGCACCATCTCAGCCCACCGCAGCCTCCGCAGCCTCCGCACGTTCGACCTCGCCCCTGTCCCAGGCAACAAGCTCGGTAGGCAGTGGCGCTTCGAGCCCCCGTCTGTCGGGCCTTATCACCATGCAAAGCATTTCCTACCAGTACCCGTTTCAAGACAAACCCGCCCTTGAGAATTTCAGCCTCACCATTGAACCCAACGAAGTGGTGGCCCTATTGGGCCCCTCGGGTGCTGGCAAGAGCACCGTACTTTATTTGCTAGCGGGGTTTGACAGACCGAGTCAGGGCCAAATTCTTTTTGATGGCGAGCCGCTTCAACAGACGAACCTTCAACAACTGCGTCAGAACGTTGCGCTGGTCAGCCAACGCGTTACGCTCTTTAACGAGACCATTGCAGAAAATATTGCAATGGGCCGGCCCGGTGCGGACAGTGCATCTATTGAGCAGGCCGCCCGTGCCGCCCATGCCTGGGAATTCATTCAAAAATTGCCCGAAGGCCTGGACACCCCCTTGGGCAGCCTGGGCGATAGGCTTTCGGGCGGGCAACGCCAGCGGATTGCCATTGCCCGAGCCTTTTTAAAGGACGCCCACATTTTGTTGCTTGATGAGGCCACCAGCGCCCTTGATAAAGAAAGCGAGCAGGCCGTGCTGCAAGGCCTGCAGTCGCTGATGGTCAATCGAACGGTTATTCTTGTGAGTCACGCCCCTGAGCGGCTTATGCCAGGGCTACGTCGAGTAGACCTTACGTTCTCAAACCGGTAAAACCCCATTACAATTGCGGATTTCGGTCAAAACAAGGCTAACTGCTACACTTAGCTCAAGAAAAATTCAATAGCATTCTTATGGTTCCTCCTAACAACGGGCCGGCGCTGGAAGCGTCCATAAGCCCAATATTGCCTTCTAACCAACGTATCCCGCGCATTGCTGTGCTTCTGGCCTCAATGAACGGTGCGCGATGGCTACCCGATCAAATTCGTAGCATCCTTGATCAAAAGGGTGTTGACGTCCAAATTTTCGTCTCCGATGACGGATCCTCTGACGGCAGTTTTGAGTGGTTGCAACTGCTTTCGCAAGACCACCACAGGGTTCGACTCCTGCCCCGTCGGCAAGAACCATCGGGTGTGGGTTCGAACTTTTTCTACCTTATGGAAACCGCTCCTTGGCAAGACTTTGATGCGGTTGCTCTTGCCGACCAAGACGACATATGGTTTGACACTAAGCTCGAGCGCCACCTGCGTCTCCTGCAAGAGCAGCAGTCCGTGGGAGTCTCGGGAAACGTTCTGGCGCTCTGGCCGGGTGGTCGCACCACGCTGGTTCGCAAGAACGACCCTCAGACTCAGTTTGACTACCTTTTTGAATCCTCGGGGCCAGGATGCAGCTTTTTGTTGCAGCCTTCTTTCCTGCAGTTTTTCTGCGACAAGGTCCTTGCGGCCATTCCGGGTGCTCGCGACTTTGAATACCACGACTGGCTGCTTTATGCCGCGGCACGGTCGCTAAAGCACACCTGGGTTATTGATGAAGTGCCATGTATGTATTACCGGCAGCACGACCATAACCACATTGGGGCCAACGTTGGGGTTTTCCCTGCTCTAAAGCGGATGCGGCTGGTTGCTAATAAAAGCTACCGCTCACGCGTAACCGACCTCATAGAAATCTGCAAACGGCTCTCGGGGCAGTCGGTTGCACGCCATCGAAGCATCCAAAGGCTTTTGCGCAGGGAAGGCCTCTGGTCGCGGGTTCTGCGAGCCCGCCAGGCCAGTCAGTTTAGGCGTAACCGTCGCGATCAACTCGCGTTGCGTTTTTTCTTCTTGCTGGGCTGGTGGTAGTTTCAAGGCCAAGCCCTTAGGGGTGTATGGTTCCCGTTGATTACCTGAAGTCTTTACCGCTGCTCGAAGGTCTTGATGACATGACCAGTCAGAGCCTTGCGTACAGCATGGTGGCGAAGTCTTATAAGCAGCGCGACTTTGTTATTAAGCAGGGTGACAACCAGAACGACCTCTTTTTCCTACTGAACGGCCAGTTGCAGGTTTTTGATACCAATGCCTCCGGGCGCGATGTTGGCCTTTCGGTCATTGAAGAGGGTGAGTTTTTTGGGGAACTTGCTGTTATTGATGGCAAGCCCAGGTCGGCCTCGGTAATGGCCATTGCCCCTTCGGTGGTGCTCTTATTGCCCTGCGCAGTGGCACGAGAATTTTTCTTTAACAACCCCAAGGGCAGTCAGCGGATGATGATCTGGCTTGCGGGTCGATTACGTCAGGCATCAAGTCATCAGGCGCTTGCGGCGAGTGGCAGTGCTAAGGCACGTATTCTTGCCGTGCTTACCGACCTTGCCGTAAGAAGAACCGATGGAAGCCTTTATATTGAGAAGCTTCCCACGCAGCATCAGATAGCGATCATGGCCAATCTGGCTCGCGAGACCGTAGCCCGTGGCCTGGCCCAACTAAAGGCCGAGGGCTGCATTGATTTCGGAAAAGGCCGCGCGCGGTCTGCCTCGATAACTGGACCCTCGCAGCTCTACGAGCCTTAATTTTTTATATGGCTTAGATGCAAGCGCATCCAGCGGGCTGTCTGTGCAAGGCCCTCGCCAAGGCTTGTCTGTGGTTCCCAACCAAGCGCCTGCTTCGCCCTTTGAATACCCAAGACGTTGGCAGGAACATCCACTTCACGAGCTTTGGTGTGATGGCAGACCAAGGGGTAGCCCAGACAGGCCTCTACTTGTCGACGCAGGGCGTTAAGGCTTAGGCCTTCGCCGCTGCCAACGTTTACGGTAAGAGACTGTGGATGCACGGCAGCCAGAATCAGGGCGTCAATAACGTCCTTAATAAAAATATAGTCCCGTGTAATGGAACCGTCGCCCCAGATCTCGAGCGGTTCGTGGCGAAGGCCAGCGGATACGAAGGCTGCCACAACGCCATGGCCAGGCCTTGGAAGTTGGCCAGGGCCAAAAGGGTTTGAGATGCGGACCGCCGCAAAGGTTAGGCCATGCACTCGCTCAAAAATATGCAGGTACTGCTCAAGAGCAAGCTTGGTAACGCCATACGAGCAAATAGGTTCAAGGGGGTGGGTCTCACCAATGGGTGTGGTCTGCGGCAGACCGTAGATGGTGCCACCTGATGAGGGCAGCACAACCCGTTGAAGATTGCCTTGAAGACGCATGCGTTCAATGAGTGCAAGACTACCCAGAAGGTTCTCGCGAACATCGCGAATAACAGCCTGGCTTGAGGCTGAGGGCAGTAACGAGCAGGCAAGATGGAAAAGAAGGTCAGCCTGCCTAAGCTCTGCGGCCTCTTGTATTGATTCCGACTCCACGGCACCCTGCAGCCAGCAAAGCCCATTGGCGTTCGGATGCGAAGAGAGTTCCTGCGGCAGGGGGGCCAGGTCGACAGCAACAACCCGAGCCCCTGCACCAAGAAGCTGGCGTACGAGGTGTTGGCCCATAAAGCCTGCAGCCCCAGTCACCGCGGCTGTGCGGCCTTCAAGGGCGTCGGTCATGGCCTTTCCTCGTGGGGCAAAACCTGCGCAGCGCGAGGGTCTGCGTCAAGGCGGGCTTGCGGCTGACGTGTAACGGTCTGAGTTGTTGACTCGCCAAGCAGATCGGTAAGCACGCTGCCCAGCGCCTGCGCCTCCTGGGCCCAGTCGGTCTGCATGGCAAAGGCATAGGCCTTCTCAACCTTCTGCCATCGGTGGTCGTCGTCTTCCAGCATTCGCAGGCAGGCCTGCGCGAGCGCCTCGGCGTTGGTATCAGCAAGTTCTGCAATGTCATCGGTTAGGCACCAGGTGACGCAGGGCAGTCGGTTGCTAACCACCGAGCAGCCGCAGGCAAAGAGTTCCAGCGGCATGAGCGAAAGGTTTGTTAGAGAGATAACCAGGCAGACATCGCAGCTGTTGTAAAGCGCAGGTAGTTCTTCAAGGGGCAGAACGCCAAGGTCTTTGTGTTTAAACGAGAGATCAAAAGTTGATAAGTCCCAGCCTGCTGTAACAATCTCAACATCGGGCAGAGCCTTTGCCACCTTTTCTAATACCAGAAGGCCAAGCTCGAAGCCACGTCGTGGGGTTGGAGGCCGTGCGTAGTAAAAAAGCCTGCGGGTTTTACGCCGCAGAGTGTTGGATTGATAAAGCGACTTGTCGTAGGAAAAGCCAAATGCGTGAGTACGCATCCCGTACTGAGCCCGCAGTGTCTCTGCGAGCCAGCCCCCTGCTGTAAGCCCGACAAAACCAAACCGGTAGGTGTCCTCAGCAAACATGGAGTAGCTGCTTTTGGCAAAAAATTCGCACTCATAGTCCTGCACAAAGTAGGCCTTCACTTGGCAGCTTTGCCAGTCGCGCAAGGGGTAGGCGGTCTCCCAGGAGGTGGCAATACCAATGTCAGCAGGGGGCATGTCTTCAGGCCGAAGATAGACCCGTGCCTCGATGGGTAAAAAGTGCTGGCGGATGCTGTCTTCAACGGCCTGGGAGTTGGTGTGTGGATGCGAGCCCACCAGCACAACGCGGCAATGCCAACCAAGTTGCTCAAGGAAACCAATGAACCGGAAGATGTTGAGGTGCCCGCCTGAGCCCACGCCAAAATTGGGAATAAGCCAGTTAATAGTGCGCTGACCGTTTAGCCTTGCAGGCGCTGGCTTTGAAGCAAAAGGGCTGGGATTAACAAACCGCAGTCCAAGTAGAGGGTCGGTAGGAAGGGAGCCTGGCCCCCTGGCTTGCGCCGAGGCGGGCAATTCATAGGGCTGCACCGGGCGTTGCCCCAGTAGGCGAAGGCCTGCATAGTAAAGCGTATAGCCCAGGCCCCTGTCCATCATCATGATGCGCGCAATGTTTAGGCGCTTTAAACGGCTAGCCATTGGATGACGTACGCGCGGTCTTTATAGAGTGGTCAAGAGAAAGAAACTGGTAGAGCCTATCGCTGCGTGGCGCAGACCCTAACAAATGCCCGAATTGCCTGGCCATTTCATCAAAAGGAACGCGAACAGCCCAGTATAAGCGGCGTTCAATCGTTAGATCTTTTAAATAACTCCAATTATGAAGGCTGCCACGGACCACGCCCTTTATTGCTTGAATAAGGCTTGGGCAGAGGGTGTAGCCAAATAGGCGAAAGAGTGCCGTGGATTCATCAAACGACCGACGAAAAAGCTCAACCACGCCGTAGTCATGGGAGTGGTAGACCATGGCCGTATCGGCATAGGCCTTCATATAACCCGCTTCAATCATTTTCTTTGCCCAGATTTGATCCTCGGCAAAGTTCACATCGGGGTAAGGAATGTCTTGCCAAACCGATTTTCTCAGACAGGAGTTGTTGTCTGAGAAAAAATGCAGAACCTGCCGGTAGCCCTGGTCTCGGTCGTAGCGCTCGCGGTCTTCAAGCCAGAGAGGGTTGGGCCAAGAGGCCAGGTGATCGAAATGTTGGGTAATGTCACGTTTTACAAAAGGCCCCGCCTGGGGGTAGGGCAGGTGACGGCCGAAGACCCCAGCCACCTTTGTGTTTTCAAGCATGGGCGCGACCATACCTTCAAGCCAGCGCTCGTTTGCTGGCAATGCATCATGGGTGATGAGCGCCACGAACTCCCCTTCAGAAAGCGCGACGCCCTGATTGCGCGTGCGGCCATGGCCAAACGTTTCAGGTGCAATTTCAACAAGCCGCACCGAGGGAAAGTCTCGGCGAACCGCAGCAAGGGTGCCGTCGCTTGAGCCTGAATCAATAACGATAACCTCGAAAGGCCAGTTGGTTATTTGACGCATCACCATGTCCAAAACCCGCAAAAAGAGCGGGCCAGGGTTTTTGGTAGGAATAACCACCGAGGCAAGGGGTTTCGTCGTGGTTTTTGTAGTTGATGACATAACTGGATGCGACCCGTTTAAGCGAGTCTCTAGGGGTTGGACGAATTGTTTTTAAGTCGTGCAATGAATCTAGCAAGACCAAGAACAGGCTTTGCGATTTTTAGCAGTTTTTCATGACGTTCTTGCAACTGGGTGTTAAGTTCGCGCATCGACGTAAGTTCGTCCTCGGCCTGACGAATGCGATCCCAGGCCTCCTGGTGGGCCGATTGGTAGACCTGCAGGTCTTCTTCTGCTTTTGCAATTCGAGCCCATGCCGCCTGGTGAGCTTCTTTGAAGTGGGCAAGGTCTGTCTCGGCCTTTTGAACCCTGTTCCATAGGTTGCGATCGTCTTGTTTTGTGTGATCAAGCGCGCTTTCTGCAGTTTGAGTGCGCGCCCAGAGTTCATCGGCTTGGCGCCACAGGCGCTGCGCTCGGCCCTGGTATAAAACCGAGCTACCAAGGGCCTCGTAGGTGTTACGAAGGGTCTGCGCGTCGGCCTGGGTGGAAGGGCTTGCAGCCAGCGCGCAAAGCCTTTTGATAGCTTGCGGAACATTGGGGCCCACGGCAAGCACGCCCAGGCCATTGCCATGTGTAAATTCGAAGTGGGGGTGATTCTTGGAAAGCGCCGACCAGACCTTAAAGACACCAAAATCGTTTTCATGCACCTGAGTGTCATGAAAGAGCACGACGGCCCGCTTACTAAGCTTGGGCTTCCAGGTCTCGAAGTCGTGCAAAACAGCCTCTTCCGAATGAAGCCCGTCAATGTGCAGAAGGTCAATGCTGCCGTCTTCAAAGCCTGCAACAGCCTCATCGAAAAAGCTTTGATGCAGCCTAGAAAAGTGGGCATAAAGCGGATCGTGGTGGGCCCGTAGCTCTTTGAGCACGGTGTCGTCATAGCCGCCCGAATGTTCATCGCCCTGCCAGCAGTCTACCGCTACACATTGAGTGGGCAGTGCACGTTTTTGAACGGTCTCGCAAATGGCGCAATAGGAATCCCCCTTGTGGGTGCCAAGCTCCACGAACACAGCGGGCTGAGTCAGCGTAATCAGCGCAGAGGCAAAGGGAGTGTGGGCCTGCCAGCTTTCAATTTCGGTTCGCCGCAAAGGAAAGCCGTTGAGCAAGGTTGCATCCAGCCATTCACGAAGTACCGAGATTTCGTGGACGTATTGAGCCTGGCCGACACCAGCTAACGAGTCTAAAACCGCTTGCGACGCAGCGGGCTCCCTTAAAGGCTGAGTCTCGTCAGGGGAGGTTAGGGAGGTCGCGGAGATAGGGGGGGTGGGAGGCGTGGGCAGGTTAGGGCTCATGGCTTACAAGGTAGTCAAAAATATTCCATTGCCACCAGCGATGGGGTGCTTCAAGAATAGCACCCTCGAGCCATTGCACAGCCTGACCAAGGGCGGCCTGTGGGGGGCCTTGAAGAGGAAGAAAGCAAACTTTTGCGCGACGGCCTTCACTTTTGCAAAGGCCAGCCATCATGGTTGCACCCGTAAGCTCGGCAAGGCGCATCGCACCATCGGGAATGGCCAGTGTCTGACTTAGGAAAGGAAGCTTCACGACGCGGGGGCTTTCAGGGCCTGGTCGAACATCGGGAAGAAGAATAAGCGTCTTTCCTTGCTGAAGAGCCTGCACAATGCCACGGGTGTCGCGACCCGCAACAAACCAGCCACCTCCCGCCATGGTCTGTTGAAGCCTCACTTTCATGGCAAGAAACCGACGGTCGTGGTCTGAGAGGTCGGGATTGGTCTCGTCAATGGGCTGGGTAATGATGCCGTGAGGAAAGCCCGCCTGGCCAAGTGCACTGCTTATTAAGGTGAGCCTGTCGAAATGAAAGAGCAGTAAAAGCTTGCCACCGGGTTTCTTGTAGACCGCTTCAAAGTCATGAAGGTTCTCAAAGCTCACCACGTCGCGCAGGTAGCGCGGGCCTTGATGATGCAGACAGTAGATGTCGCAGCATTCGCGGGCCATCATTTCAAAGTAACGCTGGGCAATCACCTGCCAGCTGGCAGCGCCACAGTGAAGCCCCGCGTGCTGAGCCAGTTGCTTTTCAAAGGGTAGAAGCCCCTTCGGAAGGCTCTGGGCGAGCGCCGCATAGACATTCGTTTTGTACTCGGTGTTTCTTTCAAAGGCTTTCAGGCAGACTGCATCTGATAGCCCATGCGGAAGCCTTGCACACAAAGGCATCACCAGAGCATGCCAGAAGGTATTGAAGGTCTGTGGGCTCACGCCTTGGGCTCAGACCATTGATGAGCGAGCCTTACAACCCCAACCTCAAGGTGGGTCTGGGTGACTTCAAAGCTCGCCACCTGGCGAATGTGCTCATACACATGAATACCCTTCTCGCAAAGCAAAAACAGGTCAATGTGGTAGCGCCCTTTTAATAACGCCATGGCAGGCCAACACAGCTCAAGCTGCACCACCGAGCCTGCCGACTGGGAGACCTCAAAGGTATCAATATGGCTACCCGCACTGCATACATTGCGTTGGCCGTCATCGAGCACCACCACACCTAAGGATGGCATGGGGTAGTCTTTCGAGGTCTGCAGGCTTACCGTTACACGAAGCGCGTCGCGCTCCGATCGAATCACGCCGCCTTCGCCTGCCTGAATGCTGGCATTAAGAATGCGGGGTAGTCCTCCGGCAGCTTCATCTGCCAGGTCAGGGATTTGTGGGCTGCTGGTCTGAGTGGCCTCAGCAGTCTCGGTGGTGCTAGGGAAGGGTGATGCTGCTAAGACCCGGCGTGACTCGCGCGCTAAAAAATCGTTGTAGGCGGCCACGACTTCTTTGGGGCTTGCCTGCATCTGAACCCGGCCATGGTCAAGCCAGATGGCCTGACTGCAAATGGCCTCAACCT
>JAURFZ010000044.1 GCA_030834045.1 Burkholderiales bacterium | reverse complement strand
AAGCATGGCAGGCACCGCCTGAACCTGAAGTTCTTTTGCCAGGGAGGGCACGATGGCGTCAAATTCCTTCAAATAGGTCTCGCCCAGATTCGGTGGAAGTCGCACGCCAACAATGACCACCTTTGCTTTTGCATCCAGTGACTTTTGAATCATGGCCTTTAAATTGGCTCGGGATGTTCGAAGGTCAAGTCCACGGAGCCCATCGTTAGCACCAAGCTGGAAGACCACAAGCCTTGGCTTAACCTGTGCCAGCGCTCGGGGAAGGCGCTCGAGCCCGCCAAACGTGGTCTCACCCGAGAGGCTTCGATTTTCTACGTTGTACTTCAGATTATTTGAATCAAGGCGTCTTTGAAGAAGACTCACCCATCCTTGATTTCTTGGCAGTCCATAGGCAGCCGATAGGCTGTCGCCAAAAATAAGTATGGTTGCCTTCTGGGAAATGGCCGATGCGGTAGGGTTGTTTGGGCTACTTTGCGCTGCCGCGCAAAGACCAGTGAGTAGAATCAGGCCAAGAAGATATTTTGTAAACCGAAGGAGTGGTATGACAGAAGGTGAAGGCATGGCAACAACCGAGAAATCCGTTGCGATTGAGGCCAAGGGTCTTGCGAAGTGGGTTTCAGATGGCAATGACAAACTCTCAATTCTCCAAGACATTAATCTTCAAGTGCAGACGGGCGAATCGCTGGCCATGGTGGGGCCTTCCGGCTGTGGTAAGTCTACGCTGCTCGGGCTTTTAGCCGGTCTCGATACGCCCTCCGAAGGCGAGGTTTATTGGGCAGGGGAGGCCATCGCCTCGCTGTCCGAGGAGCAACGCAGTCTGCGCCGTAACGGTCGTTTTGGGTTTGTCTTTCAGTCGTTCCAGCTTCTTCCTCAACTCAATGCGCTTGAAAACGTCATGTTACCTCTTGAGCTTCGAGGGGATCGTGATGCTAAGCAAAAGGCTCAGTCCATGCTTTCAGAGGTTGGCCTTGCGGGTCGGGAACGGCATTTTCCCGCAACCCTGTCGGGGGGGGAGCAGCAACGGGTCGCACTGGCTCGAGCATTTGTCGTGACGCCCGACCTTCTCTTTGCCGATGAGCCCACTGGAAGTCTGGACTATGAGAGTGGCGCTCGGGTGATGGAGCTTTTCTTCAACCTGCAAAAAAGCCTGGGTACGACGCTTATCATCGTCACCCACGACGAGAGCCTTTCAAAGGCTTGTAGCCGCCGTTTACGTATGCAGGCGGGCCGGATCGTATAATCGGGCTTATGTCAGAAGTCAGCTTTTTCCCGGGCGCAAGCGCCATCTCGGCCTTCCGTCGCGACCGGATTCGTTTGGCTTTAGAGGGCGCAGACTGCGCTGTTAAAGACCTGTCTTGCTCTTGGGCGTACCTTGTTCATTGCGCTCCCAGTATCCTTGCGGCCCCCTTGTGTTCGAAGGACCCGGTCACATCTTCGGTGTTTGAGAATCTATCACCCTTACTTCAGCTTCAAGGGGCAAGCTTTCCCCCGGTGGGTCGCGACAGTCTTCGTCTGTGGGTCTTCCCACGGCATGGCACCCTGTCGCCCTGGGCCTCGAAGGCCATCGATATTGCCCAGCGCTGTGGCCTTGCAAGCCTCAATCGACTCGAACGGGGCCGTTGTTTTGAATTTCAGTTTGGTAAGGGGGCCTTGAGTCGGGCGGTTGAGGCACTTCAGGCTTTCATTCAGAGTCAAAAGGGTCAGTCCTTCTTCTACGACCAGATGACGGAGGAGGTCTTCTTTAACAGTCCTCCCGTCCATCTTATTGAGCAACCCCCCGTAAAGCCGCTTGAAATCATTGAACTCTCGAGCGATCCCAGCCAGAGGTTGTCTAAGCTTCAGTCGGTTAACGCAAGGCTGGGGCTTGCACTGTCGGCTGAAGAATTGAATTACCTTAGTGAGGCCTACCAGGCCATGGGCAGGCAGCCCACGGATGTCGAACTGATGATGTTTGCCCAGGCCAACTCCGAGCACTGCCGGCACAAAATTTTCAATGCCTCGTTCATCATTAATTCACAGCCTCAAGAGCAATCGTTGTTTCAAATGATTCGCCATACCCACGCGGTGGCAGGCCAGGGTACGGTCTCGGCCTACGAAGACAATGCGGCTATTTTGCAGGGTCGCCCGGCCATCCACTTGCAGTCGTCCGTGGCAAAGCCTGGGCCTTATCGAGCGGTGCACGGCCTTATGCATACAGTGCTTAAGGCTGAAACCCACAACCACCCTACCGCAATCTCGCCTTTTCCGGGCGCGGCAACTGGGGCCGGTGGCGAGATTCGTGACGAGGGCGCGACGGGCCGGGGTGCAGAGCCTCGGGCAGGTCTTGTCGGGTTTTCTGTATCGACCATCGACTTCTCTGGCCATTTCGACGGTCCATCGCGTCAGGCCTCCCCCCTGCAGATCATGCTCGAGGGCCCCATAGGCGCTGCGGCCTTTAACAACGAATTCGGGCGGCCAGGTCTGTTGGGTTATTTCCGAAGTTTTGAGCTTGCATTCGATCAGCGTCGCTGGGGTTATCACAAGCCCATCATGCTTGCTGGTGGCGTGGGCGTTATTCACGATGCCCTAAGCTTTAAGAAGCCTATTGCCGAGGGTGCCTTGCTGCTTCAATTGGGTGGCCCAGGCATGCGCATTGGCCTTGGTGGTGGGGCAGCGAGCTCGGTTGACTCGGGTGCAAACTCTGCCCAACTCGATTTCGACTCGGTTCAGCGGGGCAACCCCGAAATGCAGCGCCGCGCCCAAGAGGTCATTGATGCCTGCGTGGCCCTGGGCCCCGACAATCCCATCCTTTCCATTCACGACGTCGGTGCGGGCGGCCTGTCGAATGCCCTGCCCGAGCTGGTGCATGGTGCAGGCATGGGCGCAGACTTTCAGCTCAGTCAGGTTCCCATTGACGACTTTTCCATGTCACCTGCCGAAGTCTGGTGCAACGAGTCGCAAGAGCGCTACGTGCTTGCGATTGCCCAAGAGCACCTGCCACTTTTTGAGTCTGTCGCTCGGCGAGAGCGGTGCCCCTTTGCAGTGGTTGGTCGTGCCCTTTCGCAAGACCGTCTTAGGCTTTTAGCCCCTTCGCCGGTCGCCACAGGCCCCACTGAGGGCGTCAGGCAGGCATTGACTGATCAGGTTAATCCGGTTGACATGCCGTTGTCGGTGCTTCTTGGTAAACCACCTCGGATGCAGCGGGTTGTTGAGCGTTATCAGGCCAGTTCGCAGCCGCTTGACCTTGTTGGCCACGCCCTTGATGAGCTTGCTCACAAGGTGCTTGCCCATCCCACTGTTGCAAGTAAAGAGTTCTTAATCACCATTGGCGATCGAACCGTCGGGGGGCTTACCGCCCGCGACCAGATGATTGGTCCTTGGCAGACGCCCGTTGCAGACGCGGCAATCACCTTGTGGGACTTCAAAGGGTATGCAGGTCAGGCCATTGCCTTGGGTGAGCGTCAGCCACTTGCCGTTACCGATTCAGTGGCCTCGGTGCGTATGGCCCTGGGCGAGGCACTGACCAATTTATTCAGTGCTCCCGTTCACGACCTTGCCGCCGTAAAGCTTTGTGCGAACTGGATGGCTGCCTGTGGCGAGAAGGGTCAAGACGTGGCCCTTTACGAGGCCGTACAGAACCTTGCCATGGAACTCTGCCCACAGCTGGGTCTCTCCATTCCCGTTGGAAAAGACTCCTTAAGTATGCGAACAGGCTGGGACGAAGCAGGCCAGAAACATTCGGTGATCTCGCCCGTATCACTGGTGCTTACGGCCGTAAGCCCGGTTGACGATGTCCGCCATGCCTGGACACCGGCCTTGCGTGCCGACCTTGGCGACACCGTGCTTGTTCTTATCGACCTTGCAGCCGGCAAGCAGCGTATGGGCGGGTCCATTCTTGCCCAGCTTCTTGGTGAGTTTGGGGGCGAGACGCCAAACCTCGAAGACCCGCAAAGCCTGCGTCGCCTTCAACAGGTCTGCCATGAAGCGCGAAGTCATGAGGGCTTAGTGCTTGCTTATCACGACCGTTCAGACGGAGGGCTTTTTGCCTGCCTTGCCGAGATGGCCTTTGCAGGCCGCTCGGGCCTAACCCTTAATCTCGATCTTCTCACCATCGATCCTTTTGCTGCCGACTGGGGCGATTTTAAAATCCGACCCGAACAGGTGGCGGTTCAGCGTGATGAGTTAACACTGAAGGCGCTTTTCAATGAAGAGCTTGGCGTGGTTGTTCAGGTTACCCGCGAGCGACGTTCGGAGTTTATGGACATTCTTCGCAAGCACGGCCTTTCCTCGTCTGCGCATGAAATTGGATATGCCAATCCGCGCGATCAAATTGAAATCTATCGCGATGCCAAATGTGTCTTTCAACAGCCCAGGTCCCGGCTTCAAGAGAGCTGGTCAAAGGTTAGCTTCGAGTTTGCATCGCGCCGGGACAACCCCGCGTTGGCCAGGCAGGCCTTCGAAGCCTTGCATCAGACAAAGGCTCCGCAAGCGTATCTTCCCGAGGCATTGGTAAGGCGGCTTTCCGAGCTCACTGAGCAAACGGGTTCTACCCGGACGGGCGAGAGTTCAGCCTTACCCAAGTCTGCTGCCCTTGCCCTTAGCCGCCCGCGCATCGCCATTCTTAGAGAGCAGGGCGTTAACGGTCAAATTGAAATGGCTGCCGCTTTTGAGGCAGCAGGCTTTGAAGCCTGGGATGTCCACATGACGGACCTGCTTGACCAGCGTATTGGCCTTGACTCCATGGCGGGCCTGGTTGCCTGTGGCGGTTTTTCGTTTGGCGATGTCTTGGGTGCGGGTAACGGCTGGGCAAGTTCAATTCTTCACAACAATAGTCTTCGCGATACCTTTACGGCGTTTTTTGAACGCCAAGACCGTTTTGCCTTGGGTGTCTGCAATGGCTGCCAGATGATGGCGAGACTGCACGCCATTATTCCGGGCACGCAAGGCTGGCCTACTTTTCTGCCAAATGCCTCCGAGCAGTTCGAGGCCCGGCTCTCCATGGTTGAAGTGCTCGAGTCAAACTCCATCTTTTTTAAAGATATGCAGGGTGCGCGTCTTCCGGTGGTTGTCTCACACGGGGAGGGCAGAGCCTTTTGGGGTGAGGGGCAGGCTGCGGTTTCTTCGCTTGCGGCTCTCCGCTACACCGATGCGGGAAAGCCCGCCCAGCTCTATCCTGCCAATCCGAACGGCTCTCCCGAAGGACTTACAGGCTTTACGAATGAGGATGGTCGGGTACTTGTTCTGATGCCCCACCCCGAAAGGGTTTTTAGAAATGTTCAGTTGTCTTGGATTCCTGAGCCTTTCAAAACAAACAACGATTTTTCACCATGGGCTGTTTTTTTCAAGAATGCCTATGAATGGGTAAGGAAGGTTTAATGCTCTCAACTGCAAATATCACCATGCAATTTGGGGCCAAGCCCCTTTTTGAAAACGTTAGTGTCAAGTTTGGAAACGGTCACCGCTACGGCCTTATCGGGGCCAACGGATGCGGCAAATCCACCTTCATGAAGATTCTTGGAGGCGACCTCGAGCAGAGCTCAGGGGAAGTGATAAAAGAGCCCGGTGTTCGTCTTGGAAAGCTTCGTCAGGACCAGTTTGCTTACGAGGATCACCGAGTGATTGATGTGGTCATGATGGGCCACGAAGAGATGTGGGCTGCCATGACCGAGCGCGATGCAATTTACGCGAGCGCCGATGCCACCGAGGATGACTACATGCGGGCCGCCGACCTCGAGGCGAAGTTTGCAGAGTTCGATGGCTACACCGCCGAGGCCCGTGCGGGCGAATTACTCCTGGGTGCGGGCATTGCACTTGATCAACACAATGGTCCTATGAGCGAGATTTCCCCGGGATGGAAGCTGAGGGTTCTTCTTGCTCAAGCCCTATTTAGCGACCCCGATGTGCTCTTGCTTGATGAGCCAACCAACAACCTAGACATTGACACCATACGCTGGCTTGAGGGCCTTCTTAATGATCGTGATTGCACCATGATCATCATTTCCCACGATCGTCATTTTCTTAACTCGGTATGTACGCACATGGCCGATGTCGACTATGGGGATATTCGAATCTATCCCGGCAATTACGACGACTACATGCTGGCGTCGTCGGAGGCGCGTGCGCGGCTTATGGCGGCAAACGCCAAGAGCAAGGAGCGTGTCTCTGAGTTGCAGGAGTTTGTTCGCCGTTTTTCGGCTAATAAAAGTAAGGCCAAGCAGGCGACATCCCGTCGTAGGCTTATTGAGAAAATCCAGTTTGAATCGGTGGAGGTGCGCCCATCGTCTCGGCAGAACCCCTACATTCGTTTCGAGCAGACCAAGCAGCTTTACCGCCAGGCTGTTCATCTTCAGAGCATTTCGAAGGCTTACGACGGTCAGCCTGTTCTGAAGAAACTCTCGTTAATGGTGGAAGCCGGCGAAAGAATTGCCGTGGTGGGCCCCAACGGTGCGGGAAAATCCACCTTAATTAAGTGTCTGGTTGGCCTGGATCACCGGGGCATAGCTGTCGACGAGGGGCTTGTGAAATGGGCAGAAAATGCGCAGATTGGTTACATGGCCCAGGACGTCTATCCGGAGTTTGAGAAAGACTCCACCTTAACCTCTTGGCTTCAAAACTATGGGCAGGAGGGCGACGATGATCAGGCCCTGCGCTCTATTCTTGGCAGGCTTTTGTTTTCTGGTGATGATGTTGCAAAGCAGGTAAGGGTGCTCTCGGGAGGTGAGAAGCACCGCATGAGCTTTGGCCGACTTATGCTTGAGCGCTCTAATGTTCTGGTGCTCGATGAGCCCACGAATCATCTGGATATGGAGTCGATTGAGTCGCTGCAGCTTGCCCTTGAGAAATACCAGGGCACGCTATTTGTGGTGAGCCACGACCGTGAGTTTGTCAATGCCATTGCCAATCGCATCATTATTCTGAAGGGCGACGGTAGTCTTATTGACTTCAAAGGGTCCTACGATGATTACCTTAGCAGCGAGGGGCTGGAGGCCTAGGGCGCATTAGGCGCGCTGCTCTAGGCAATCAAGCAGGCTATCAAGGTCGGCAAAATTAAACTGAAGGGCTGCCTGATTGGCCACAACAGGCTTGGCCCGGTAGGCAAGGCTTAAGTGAACCTGGGTCATCATGGGCAGATCGTTTGCCCCATCCCCAATGGCAATGGCCTGTTGACTTGCATCAATACCGAGGGCGCCTGCGGCCTTCAGCACAGCAGCCTGCTTTGCGTTTCCATCCACAATGGGTCCAACAACCTCGCCGGTAAGTTTTCCGTTTTCTATTCCCAGCCTGTTGCAGTGAATCTCGTCAAACCCAAGTACCTGAGCAACATGGCCGGTGAAAGGTTGAAAGCCGCCAGACACCAAGAGGCAGTATAGGCCTGCAGCTTTTGCCGCTGCCACCAGCTCTTTTGCGCCAGGGTTTAAGCGCAATCGCTCAGTTAAGACACTTTGCAAGGCATCGGTTGAAAGGCCTTTCAGAAACGCAACCCGTCGACGTAGGCTCTCGGCATAGTCGGTGATTTCTCCGCGCATGGCGGCCTCAGTGATGCTTGCAACCTCTGCCTTTTTACCGCAAAAGTCGGCGACCTCATCGAGGCATTCAATGGAAATCACGGTGGAGTCCATGTCCATGGCAAGCAGCTTGTAGCTTGCAAGGCCTCTGGGCTTAGCCATAGCTATAAGGTCGATCGACTGCGCCGTGCATTGCATACGAAGCGCTTGAATCGCGGCTCGACCTTGGGCCTTAAGCGAAGTACCTTCAAGCTTGGCATAGGCAGGCCGATGCTGCAGGCTGCCTGCGCGCAGATCGTCCGAACGATGCTCGAATGCATGAAGCAGGTCTCTTACTGTTATTAGAAGGTCGTCTGCACTGCGACTTTGCTCACCGTTTGCACCAGTCCCTGCCTGTAAAAAATAGAGTTCAGATTCGGCGTTGAGGTAGTCGTTTAAGGCATGCATGGCATTGGTCTGACTTAAGGGCTGGTCGGGTTGGAATCAAGAACCTGCTGAAAAACTGTTTGCAGAACCGCAAGCCGCTCAGGCAGTTTCGAAGACGCAATGTCTGCGCGCAGGCGATCGTTGCCCTGCAGTCGAAACCTTGAGTCGGTCTGAATAAGCTTGATAACCTTTGCTGGATTCACAGGTGCATTGGGGCCGAACTGAACCGCAACTCGCTCGGGGCCGGCATCAATCTTAATCACGTTCCAGGCCTTGCAGCGAAGACGAAGCCGATGGGTTTCAAGAAGCGCCTTGGCGGGGTCGGGCATTTTCCCAAAGCGATCGATCAGCTCTTCTTGCAGGTCCGAGAGGTCTTCTTGGGTGGTCGCACTTGCCATTCGTTTATACAGAGAGAGCCTCTCGCGAATGTCCTGGCAGTAGTCTTCGGGCAGTAGCGCGGGAAGATGCAGCTGAATTTCGGTAACGCTTGTTAAGGGTGCGTCGAGGTCGGGCTCGCGACCAGCCTTTAGTGCACTTACAGCCTCTTGAAGCATATCGGCATAAAGCTGAAAACCAACCTCGGTCATGTTGCCCGACTGGTTATCGCCTAAGACCTCGCCTGCACCGCGAATCTCCAGGTCGTGCATCGCAAGAAAAAAGCCGCTTCCAAGCTCTTCCATGGAGGTAATGGCTTCGAGCCGCTTCTTGGCATCACGGGTAATGGACTCCTCATCGGGCACTAGCAGGTAGGCGTAGGCCTGGTGATGGGATCGACCCACTCGGCCCCTTAACTGATGCAGCTGCGCCAGGCCAAACCGGTCGGCACGGTAGATGACGATGGTGTTCGCAGTGGGGACATCGATACCCGTCTCAATAATGGTTGTGCACAAAAGCACGTTAATACGCTGCTGGTTGAAATCACGCATGACCTGCTCAAGTTCGCGCTCGGGCAGCTGACCGTGGGCTACGCCAATACGGGCTTCAGGTAGAAGTGCCCTGAGCATTTCGACCCGATGTTGCATGGTCTCCACCTGGTTGTGCAGCACATAGGCCTGACCTCCCCGCCGAAGTTCACGCAAGAGGGCCTCACGTACGGTGCCATCGGAGTCTTGCCTCACCATGGTTTTAATGGCCAGACGCTTCTGCGGTGCGGTTGCAATAATGGAGAAGTCGCGAATGCCCTCCATGCTCATGGCAAGTGTGCGTGGAATGGGTGTGGCGGTTAATGTCAGAACGTCCACCTCCGCTCGCAGCGTCTTTAGCACTTCCTTTTGTCGCACACCAAAGCGATGTTCTTCATCAATAATAATTAGGCCAAGCCTTTGAAACTGGGTGCGGGCCGAGAGCAGCTGGTGGGTACCAATAACAATATCAAGGCGTCCCTTGGCTAGTTCTTCAAGCGATTCGTTCACTTCTTTGCCCGATTTAAAGCGTGAGAGCTCTGCAAGCTTCACTGGCCATGACGAGAAGCGATCTTGGAAGGTCTGGAAGTGCTGCTCGGCAAGTAGCGTGGTTGGGCAGAGCACGGCAACCTGCTTGCCGTCCATTACAGCGACAAAGGCGGCTCGCAGAGCTACTTCGGTCTTACCAAAGCCCACATCGCCGCAGACAAGACGGTCCATGGGTTTGCCTGAGATCATGTCCTGAACCACTGCATGAATAGTGGCGAGCTGGTCCGGTGTCTCTTCAAATCCGAAGCCGTCGGCAAACCGCTCGTAGTCCGAGGCCTGAAATGCAAAGGCATGACCTTCGCGGGCCGCACGCCTTGCATAGAGGTTGAGCAGTTCGGCCGCGGTGTCCTTGGCCTGTTTTGCAGCCTTTGACTTAGCCTTATCCCACTGCCCCCCGCCAAGACGATGAAGCGGGGCAGAGTCGGGGTCGCTGCCGCTGTAGCGACTTATCAGATGAAGCTGAGCCACTGGCACATACAAGAGGGCGTTCTCGGCATAAACCAAATGCAAAAACTCATTGGGGCCATCGCCGAGGTCCATGTTGATAAGGCCTTGGTAGCGGCCAACGCCATGCTGAAGGTGCACGACGGGGTCGTTGATCTTAAGTTCGGAAAGGTCACGAATAATGGCGTCGACGTTGGTTTGTTTGGCCCGTTGGCCATGCCGTTGACGCCTTTGAAGGTCGGCAAAAAGCTCGAACTCGGTAATAAGGACAAGCCCGAGGGCAGGGGCTCGAAAGCCCTGATGAAAGGGACTCACCGTAAGTAGGCAGCTCGGCTCGGCTCCTTGGCTCCCGGAGGCATTGGTCTTCTGAAGAAGGCCGGGGATCTCGGTGAGTTCGCACCGATCGAAATAAATACCCGAGCCCTCAAGCATCTCTGCCAGTGTCTCTCGTCGTCCATCGGTGTCGACGCAGACCACGGTGACCAGGTTCGCTTTTGCTGCCTCTGCAACAGCTAACTGCAGCCTTGCCAGCACAGGCGTGGCCTGGCGGTCGGCGCGAACGTCGGGCGCCGTCTCGGTAAGGGTCTGCTCACGGGCCTCTGACAGCAGTGTCTGACCCCAACCATTAAGGGTCTGATTGAACCGGGGGACAGGCACGAGAATGTCCTCGGGGGGAAGCACGGGGCGTTCGGTGTCATGACGCAGAAACTCCCAGCGGGTTTTGACCTCGCTGAAGGTCTGTTCAAAGCTGCTCTGAACATCGCCGACCAGAAGAATCTGTGCATCGGGGTGAAGGTAGGCGGATAAATCGGCAAGCTCATCAAAAAGCAAAGGCAGGTAGTACTCGATACCCGGTCCAAAAAGACCGTTACCTGCGTCTTTGTAGAGTGAGCAGCGAGAGGGGTCACCCTCGAAGGTCTCGCGCCATCGGTTGCGAAGCCGAGAGGCTGACTCGGCATCGCGTGGGTATTCCCGTCCAGGAAGAATACGAACCTCGCGAACTGGATGCACGCTGCGTTGGCTTTCAGGGTCGAAGACCCGAA
>JAURFZ010000043.1 GCA_030834045.1 Burkholderiales bacterium | reverse complement strand
TTGGGCCGTGGTTTTTTACAGAAACAGCCAAGCTTTTTGCCCAGGGTTTTCGTATCGACTATCGGGCGCTTGAGGCGCCACGGCTTATGCTTAAAATCTTTGCCGACTTCGCCATTGAGTCGCTTATTTTGGTCATTCCTGTTTTTATTGTCTGCGCGGTGGTCGGCTTTTCGGCCAATATTGTGACGGGGGGATTTAACTTTGCACCCAAGGCCATGACCCCGAAGTTCAGCAAAATGAATCCACTTACTGGTCTGCAGAGAATATTCGGTGTTAACTCATTGGTCGAACTTTTCAAGGCTGTTCTCAAGTTTAGTGTCGTGACGACCGCGCTTTACCTCGTTATTTCACTTAAGCTCGATGAGTTTTTAATGCTGTCTTTAATGCCCTTGGAGCCAGCCATGGCGAAGTCGGCAGAGCTTATTGGGTTTTGCGCCATTGTGGTTGCTGCAAGCCTCATCATCATCGCCCTCATCGATGTGCCCTGGCAGAAGCATTCCTTTCACGAGCGTATGAAGATGACCAAGCAGCAGGTCAAGGACGAAATGAAAGATGTTGAGGGCCGACCCGAGGTCAAGTCTCAGATTCGAAAGCGTCAGAGAGAGATGGCCGCCAACCGCATGATGCAAAAAGTGAAGGACGCCGATGTGGTCGTTACCAACCCCGAGCACTTTTCGGTAGCTTTGGCCTACGACCCCGCCTCTGACGGCGCCCCAGTAGTCTTGGCCATGGGTGTGGATGAGCTTGCCTTTCGCATTCGTGAAGAGGCTAAGATTCATGGCGTTACTATTTTTCCTGCGCCGCCCCTCGCGCGAGCTCTTTACTACACCTCAGAAGTTGACCAGCCCATTCACCATGACCTTTACTTTGCGGTTGCCCAGGTTATTGCCTATGTTTTCAACCTTAACAGCACAAATCCTGATGGAAGCCTGCCTACCAAGCCCGACCCCAGCGTGCCCGAGTCAATGAAGTTTGATGCCCGCGGACGAAAGGCAGCAACCCAGTAAACTCTGAGCTATGGATAGTCCTGACCTTGGCTACACACCCGATCTGTTTGTCCGGCCCGACGATAAAGTCCGGCTGGATCGTATGGTGCGGGCGGTCAGTGACGAGCAGCTTAGCGTGGCCCTCATTTCTCACAGCGACGCCCTGCTTGACCATTACGGTAGGCTTTTTGCCGAACACCTGCGACGAACCTCTCGGCTTGCCGTTGAAATTTACTCGCCCGACAGCACCGATGCCCTGATTGACCGGTTCAATCGAATTCTGGCGAGCATGTCGGTCTCTGAGGCTTTAAAAATCGAAGGGTCCATGGCCCCAAGCCGCCTGCTTCTGGTCTACGACGGGCGGGCCACTGGGGTTCGTGAGGTTCAGCTTTTGGCTCGGCTTCTTAAAGACTTCCCCGGCGCGAATACCCGGGTCGCCCTTTTGCTGCATGCCCATGCCGATGCCCCTAAGAAGGTTGAGGCCTTTGGCAAGCGAATGGTTCATTGGGAATTAAGCCTTCCCAGTACCTCTGAGAAGCAAGCCCTGCTTGAACGGGCCGCAAGCCAGGGTGGTCTGCCCGAGACCCAGGCCTTTCTTGCTCTTTTGGGCGAAGAATCTAGCGCCAGTCAGGCTCTGGAAGAGACCCTCACTGTGCTTGCGCGTGCGGATGAAGCCCTGGGGCTTTCACCGGGCTCCACTCAGTCGCAGCTTGCCATGCGCGCCGCGAAAAATGCAGCTGCCTCCGGTGTGGACGCTGTCTCCGAAACCGCTGATCAAGGCCTTTCATTTTCGGCCACCATGGCCCCACTGCGAAGGGGCGGCTCAGGTCTAAAAGAGGAACCGCGGCTTTCAGGCACCTTCGATGATGAGCCAACTTCGGGGCTTGCAGCAGACGCACGGCAGCCAGCAGCGGCCAAGAAGAAGTTTCCCGCCATCTTGGTGGTTGGCATCCTTGCCTTAGGAGCCTCAGCACTTTTAACGCTTATCCAAAGGCTGCCTGAGATGGGTGCCGAAGCACCACCTGCAGCTCCAGTGGTGCTTCCCCAGGCGCCTGTTGCTGGCACCGCAAGTCCTGTAGCCCCTCAGCCTGAATCCCAGCCCTCCTCGAATCCCAGCGGTGAAGGTGCGCCTGAGTCGTCCTCGGTTGCCTCCGAGCAGGCCAACGCCGTAAGGTCTGAGGCACCAGCAGCGGCAGATCAGGCTGCCGCGGCCCAGCAAGCGCAGGCTCCGGCGACCCCGCCAAGCCCAGCGGCGGCTGGCGCTCCGCCCGGCGAACGCCAGTTCACGTTGAAAGGCCCCGTCCCCGAGCGGCAAGAGACGGACGCCGCCGTTCTTCTGGCTCCTGGCACGGTCACTTCGTCAGCTCCCGCCGCCCCTGCTGCCACCAACACGCCTCGCGCTGCACCGCCCCCCGCCGCTGAAAGCCCTGCGCGGCCGGCTTCGGCCCCTGCCACCCCTGCCCAAACTGCGCGGCCGACCCCAGCCCCTGTTGCCCCCGCCGCTGCAACCGCCTCTCGGCGGGTGACCCAACCCGAGCTGCTCACCAACCTTGCCGCGGGCTTTTACGTTCAGCACATTGCCTCCCCGAGTCGTGGCAATGTTGAGGTGTTTTGGAGAAGTCGTCCGGTACTGCGCCAGGCTAAGCTTTTGGAACTTCGACGGGCGCCCAACAGTCAGACTCCCAACTTCGTACTTGTGTCTGGGCCCTTTGAATCCATGGAGCAGGCCCAACGTTTTATGGCTCAGCCCGGGCTTCCTCGGGACATGTGGTTACGAGAGGCCTCTAAAATTCGCCCCTTCCTGCCGAATCCCTAACTAGGTGTGACCTTTTTGCAGGGGTCACCGATGCATCAGGAGCCCTAAGCAATGCAAGACGATCTGGCTTCAGGCCAAGCAGAACCAACCACTCCAGCGCCCGCTGGCTCCGACGGTCAGGCCGCGCCGCGGCCGAAGCGGCGTTTGAAGTGGAGCAACAAGGCCGGAGAAATCATTCGCTCCAACAATGCCCATGAGGTCTCGATGATTGAAGGGGGCACCGTGGCCTTGGGCCGTAAGGCCATTCCTCAGGGTTCCGAGTCCCGCTCCATTGATGATGATTTTCAATCGGCGGCCGAGGAGGCATCCTCGGGCTATGGGCGCGACCGGTTCGTGACAGCCGCAAGGGGTAGCAAAGCCGATCGATTCGAGTCGGGTGGGGCGCCGGCGGGCGCCGCCGACCGCTACCTGGCGGGCCAAGGTCAGGCCGGAATTGAAGACCGTTATGCCTCGGGTCAGGCAGGGTCTGCTATTCGAGACAACTACCAGGGCGGCCCCGAGAGCCGCAAACAGGCTGCCGTTGAGGGCCCAAGCGTTCAACGGGAAGGCTTTGAAGATCGCACCGAGGGCGGTGGTGATGCGGGTGCAGTTAACGACCGATTGACGGGCGCGGGTGCTGGCACGGCCATTAACGACCGGTTTCAAGGCGGTGGCGCTACCCAACCCATTGAGGACCGCAACCAGGGCGCAGGTGGTTCACAAGCCTTCAACGACCGCTACCAGGGGGGCGGCGGCGTCGATGCCCTCAACGACCGCAATCAGGGCGCAGGCGGCCCACAGGCTTTGAACGACCGCAATCAGGCAGGTCAGGCACCTGCAGGCAAGGCCTCTGGGTTTGTCTCCCTTGAGAAAGCCATTGTGGAACGGGGCCGTATTGCCTTGACCGAAGAGGCATTAGGTCGGGCGAACTCTGGGCATTGGGGCAGTCGTAAGCCAAGTCGTATTGACGAACTCTTGCGCAAAGTACCCAAGCCGGTTTTTGAGCCAGTGAATTATTTTGGCGATGTGGAACAAATAAAGCAGCGATTAACTGGAATTCGTGAGCAAACTGCCGATATACGAAAGGGACTGGCAGCGGGATCGGTTGCCCCGAGTAGCGCTGGGCCGGCGGGCAGCGCTATCTCTCGAATTAGAAAGGTACAACCATGGCAGAAGAAAAGTCCGCAGTAGACGAGAAAGAGCTCGGGCAGGAGGCGTCCGACGCGCAAGGCGCAGACAGGACCCCCGGGCAGGAGCCTATTGCTGATGAGTTGGAAGAGGCCCTTGAGCAAGAGCCCATCGATCCGTCTCTCGTTCAAGAGCTAAAGGCCGCCGAGGCAGACTTCCGCGCGGCCGAGAAGGCGCATCTGCAGGCAAAGAAAGAGGCGGAGAAGGCTGCCGAGCAGTTGCAGACCATTATCTCCACTGTTCTGGATGCTGCCGAAGTGGCCAACAAAGCAGCGAGTTCGGCCTCAACAACGCACAAGTCGTTATTCGAGGCAACAAGCCGGCTAACCAAAGGTGCAACTCAAGGGCAGAAGATCACCGGGTTTCTACTTGCTGCGTCGGTCGTCTTTATTTTGGCTGGTGCCGGTGTGTTTGCTGCCATGGCCGTTCAAATGGGAAGCAAAATTGGGCAGTCCGATATTCTTCTCGTCAAGATGGGCACCCAGGTTCTTGAGTTTCGTGACAGTCTTGAGTCGGTACGCGGCATGAACCAAGATCTGATGGGTATGGCCAAGCGCAACGAGGAGATTGCTCAGACCTATAAACAGATCGCAGCCCGTGTTGAGGAGCTTGCGGCGTCATTAAAGAAACAGGAAGAATCCATGGCCAAACAGGCCGAGGAGGACACCAAGCGGTTTGCCGAGCTCTCCAAGCCCAAGACTTTGCCGCCCAACCCACAGCTTGATGCGCTTTTAAAGCAGGTGGCAGGCCTTGAGGGACAGATTAAGTCGCAGTCCAAGGCGCTTTCTGACGCAAGCGGCAAGATCGTTGCGGTGAACAAAGAGGTCAGCAGCGTAACGAAAAACGTAACGGCCGTCACCGAGGAGGTGCAGAAATTGCAGACGGTTGGGGGCAACGTGAATAACCTTAAGCGTCAACTCGAGGCCCTTATTACCCTTGAGCAGCAGCGCTACAAGGAGGCACTTCGTGATGCCACCCGACGTGGACAGGCCGAGGCCTTTGTGGCCTTTCCCAAGCGTGATGGGGGTGGAGCGGAAGGGGCCGAAGCACGACCCCGGGCGACCAATTAAACGATTTGCTTAAGGCAAAGGCCCTTGAACTTAGGCCCCGCCTTTCCGCACCCCTTGCAGAGACTGCTCGGAACTGACCCGCAGGGCTAAGGCTTTTTAGGGTCGTGAACCAACAGAAACATCAGGGGCTGAGTGCGCCGGGTGCGGCAGTGGCCAACACCAGTGAAAGAGTAGACCGTGCAGGCCTGCCAGGGGGAGCCCAGTTGGGCTGTGGTTGTCCAGAGGTTTTCAATGGGCAGGTTGGGAAAGGCTGTAGGGTTAAACGCGGGGTTGTCGCATTTGGTTTCGGCCAGGTCTTTTAGTTCCTCGTAACTTGGAACTCGCCAGGTTTTCCCCGAGGCCTTGGAGAACTCTGCCGCATAATTTTGGGCCTCTTCAAAGGAGAGTTCGGCGGGGTCCCCCACGCAGGCATCATCGAGCCATGCCATGCCTGCTGCACAGCGGTACCAGAGCAACTGAGATGCAGTATCCTTGACGACTTCAGGGCTTTGAAGCTTGAACCTGCCCATGTCTCCGGCAGTAAAATAGGCATCGCATGCAGGCGTCTGCCGAAGAGATTCCGCACAGCCTAGTAAACCAAAGACGCAAGCTGCGCAAAGTCCAAATTGCCAGAAACGCTTTAATGCACGGTGGCTGGTCATCAAGTCTTCAAATGATTGGTCGATTCTGACTTTACTATACGCGAGTGATTTAACCGCAGAGGAGTTTGTAGGCTATGGATATCGCAACGATCGTTGGTCTTGCAGGGGCATTTTTCATGGTGGTTTCGGCCATGGGCGACCCTGGGCCGTTTATTGATGTCCCGTCCATTCTCATCGTGGTCGTGGGCACTGCATTTGTTGTTTTGGCACGATCGTCCATTCCCGAATTCATTGGCGCCATTTCCTACGCTCTAAAGACTATTAAGTTCAAGGCCGAAACACCGGTTGAGCTTATTGAAAAGCTTGTTGAGCTTGGAACGATTGCCAAGAAGGACGGCATGATCGCCCTGGAAGGCCAAGACATTGCCAACAAGTTTCTGGCCAAGGGTGTGCGCATGATGGTTGATGGCACCGATGCCAAGCTCATTCAGAAGTCCATGGAGATCGAGGCCGCGCAGGTGAAATACCAGGCGGGGCTTGCCAAGCTTGTCTGGGAGTCTATTAAGGAAGTGGCCCCTGCCATGGGCATGATCGGAACGCTCGTGGGCCTTGTCATTATGTTGGGTAACATGTCTGACCCGAAGTCTATTGGCCCTGCCTTTGCGGTGGCATTGTTAACAACCATGTATGGCGCGGTTATTGCCAACATGATTGCCATTCCCGTAATTCAGAAGGTGGTGAACAACGATGCCAAGGTTGACCTCAACAACCAGCTTATTGTTGAGGCCCTCATGTTTATCGCCAGTGGCGGCAACCCTAGGCTCTTACCCGACGTTCTGGCGGGCTATGTGGCGCCCAAAGATCAGGCCAAGCTTGAGGCCATTAAAGGCTAACGGGTAGGCAAAAAAAACTGCGAGCACCCCTGGTTCTTTGGGGGTCTCGCTCCCGCAGGCAGGCTAAAACTTAAGAGACGGTATGGCAGACGAAGACAAAAAGCCAGAAGATGAAGAGGTCAAGGCCGAGGGTGCCGAGGCCGAAGCGCCTGCGCCACCGCCGCCGGTTGAAGAGGCCCCCGCCGAAGAGGCGCCTGCGGCTGCAGAGGAAGAGGAGACCAAGTGCGAAGAATGCCCGGAATGCCCTCCTGTAGGTGCTCCCGCCTGGATGGCCACCTTTGCCGACATGGCCACGCTGCTCATGGCCTTCTTCGTTCTTATTTTGTCGTTTGCGGAAATGAACGTCCCGAAGTTCAAGCAGATTTCGGGCTCGTTAAAAAACTCGTTCGGAGTGCAGCGCCTTATTCCAACGGTTGAGTCGCCTAAGGCCACAAGTCTTATTGCCCAGCAGTTTTCCCCGGCCGTGTCCCAGCCTACTGTCGTTGACACAATTCGTCAGGACACCACCAACGACCGATTGGAAAATGTCGAGTTAAAGACGGAGACTAAAACCGAAGATCCACGTCCCGACCCAGAGACCCAGGCGCAGGCCAAGGCCGTGGAGAAGGCCCTTGCTCAAGAAATCGCCAAGGGCCTTGTTGAAGTGAAGGCCGAGGGCAAGAAGGTGGTTGTGCAGATGAACCCCCCTGTGGGTAAAGACCAGGGCCAAGGCGGTGGTGCGGGCACTCAGGGTGCGCAGGCAGCAGGAGGCGGCGCGAAGGGAGAATCCAGTGCAGGCGGTGGCGAGCAGGGCGCGAAGATGGCGGGTGCGGCTGAGAAGGGCGAATCGTCTGCCGGAGGTGGAACGGGCGAGAAGGGCGAATCGACCGCAGGCGTTGTGCCGCAAGAAACCATTGAAATTTTTGCCAAGGTGGCCCAGGTTCAGTCGCAAATTACCGCTCAGGTGGAGGTTCGCGCGGCAGGCGCCCAGGCCGAAGGGGCCGGCGGGGCCACTGGTCAGGCCGGAACAAAGGCGGGTGCAGCAGGTGCCGCAGGTGCCAGTGAGGCCGAGGTGGCCAACCGGCTGCAGCAAATTCAGTCCGACCTAGCCAAAGAAATTGCCAATGGGCAGGCCGAGGTCTTCCGAGACGGCATGAAGATTGTCATTCGTCTGGCTGAGCAAGGTTCGTTTGTCAGTGGCCGCTCCGAGTTGCAGCAGACCTTTCTGCCCTTGCTTGAAAAGGTGGGCAAAACTGTAGCCTCGGGCAATGGCCAAGTGAAGATCGAGGGCCACACCGACAACGTTCCGGTGGTCATGAACGAGCGGTTTAAATCGAACTGGGATTTATCCGCCGCCCGCTCCTCGGCCGTAGCCGATTTCATGGCCCAGCGGGCTGGTGTTGCCATGAGCCGCATCAGCGTCAGTGGCCATGCCGATACACGCCCAGTGGATGTCAACACCACGGCCGCAGGCCGAGCCAAAAATCGGCGTATTGAAATTATTGTTGACGGCTGATTTAAGCCGTGGAGGGTTCGTCGGCCTGCGCCTTGAGGTTGTACTTATTAATCTTTTCAATCAGCGTTGTTCGCTGAATAGCCAGAATGCGAGCCGTCTGCGAGACATTGCCGTCTGCCTGTTGCAACGCCTGCTCAATTAGTGTTTTTTCAAGCTCCGCAATCCGCTGCTTCAGTGGAATGGAATCCAGAGCAGGCAACGGCGTGCCCTGGGCCAGGGCAATTAGGTCTTCGATGGGGTTGTAGTCGGCGGGGCCGAGAACCTCTGGCATGAGGCTTGATGCATCGACCGCTTCAAGGTGAACCGGCTCCGATTCGTCATTGCAGGGGTCTAGCGTGAGATTGTCGGTATGACGGCTTTCGTCAGAGACTAAGGGTGCTGGAACTGGGGGGTCCTTGGCTGCTGGGGCGTCTGCGGCACCCTCCAAAAGCCTGTCGCGCAGGCCCTTGGGAAGCATCATGGCAGGAATGTCGGTGTAGCAAATGGACTTGCCCGGAAAGAGCGCGCTGAAGCGGGCCATAAGGTTTGAGAGCTCACGAATGTTGCCTGGCCAGGGGTAACTGTGCAGCTCGTGCATCAGACGCTCAGAGAGTTCGATGGGCCGTTTGTTGGGGTTGGCATGCACCCTGGCAAAGTGCTCGCAAAGGGCCGCGATGTCTTCAGGCCGATCGCGCAGAGGCGGCGTGGTTACCGGAAGAACATTCAGGCGGTAGTACAAGTCTTCACGAAAACGACCTGTTTGTACCTCAAGCTCAAGGTCTTTATGCGTGGCAGCCACCACGCGCACGTTTATGTCGATGGGCTTATTTGACCCAATGGGGTCCACGCTTCGCTCTTGCAGCACGCGCAGAAGCTTGACCTGCATATCGAGGGGCAGGTCGCCAATTTCATCAAGGAAGAGGGTGCCGTCTTGGGCAAGTTCAAAGCGACCCATGCGGTCGGAGATGGCCCCCGTGAATGCCCCCTTACGGTGACCGAAAAGCTCGCTTTCAATAAGGTCTTTGGGAATGGCCCCGCAGTTCACCGGCACGAACCGCTTGGCTGCACGCTGGGAATAGTCGTGCAGGGCGTGCGCAACCAGCTCTTTGCCGGTGCCGCTTTCGCCAGTAACCAATACGGTTGCGTCCGACTGGGCAACGGACTCGATAAGCCGCTTTAGACTTAAGATGGTTTCGCTGCGCCCGATTATTGCGTCAAGGCTCACGGAACTTGGTGCTCCCAATGTATGCAGAGCTTTGAGTTTACGGGAATTTCGGCTCCTTGGATTAAAGCATCCGGTGCCGAGGTCGAATTAATAACTATCCCATCTTCGGGTCGACAACTTCAGAGGGAAAGATTATGAAGCGCAACAATCTCGTCGTATCCATTGTCACAGGCTTTGCCGCTCTTACGATAGCAGGCTGTGCAAGCGGGCCTTCCATGAACGGGAATGTGCCTCCCATAGTGAAGGCAGACCCCAAGATGGAGGCCGAGCTTGAAGCAGCCAAGGCTGCGGCCACGGCCAAGGCCAAGGCCCCTCCCAGTCCCAGTGGTCTTGTTCAATCCATGATTGAACGCCGTCAGTCCATGACCGCCACGGGCTACGCCGTAGTCAGCGTGCAGAACCATCGGCTGCCCGCCCAGCAACGCCTTCTGGCCATTCGGGCCTCGAAGCTCGATGCCTATCGCGCCCTAACCGAGCAGGTTTACGGTCAGTACCTTGATGCCACCACAACCGTGGCCGACATGGTGGTTCAAAGCGACAGCTTCCGCGCCAAGGTTGAAGGCGTCATTTACGGTGCCACGCTTGTTAGCATCACGCCTGTAGGCGATGACACCTACGAGACCACCATGGCACTCGATGCAGCTGTGGTCGATGACATTCGTAGCCTCTACTTGCAGCAACTGGCCTCGGTAAGGTCTCGATAAATCACGAGGGGTCTTCGCGTCAAGTGAGGCCCCTGATGAGAGAAGGGATGTTTATGTGGCGCCATGGCTTGAGAACCACCTTGCGAACGTCAGTGGCTTTTGTTGCGATGGGCCTTGTTCCCTGGGCTGTCTATGCCCAAGCCCTTGCGATCCCTCAGTTCAACCCTAGTCTTTCTGAAGGTGGGCGCGCCTTGTTGGCTCCCGCCTCGTCGTTCTCGGGCCCGCAGACCTTCAACCCATCGATGTCGCCTGAGTCTCGGGTTCTCCTTGCCCCTGTTCCTAAGGCGAAGCCTGTAAAAAAGAAGGCGCATCCAAAGAATGTGGAGCCCACCGACAAACCGGGCACACCACAACCAAGCGCACGGGCGCAGTCCACCACCCTGGATGCAATTCGTAGCAAGCTTGTAGAGTCTGCTCAGAAGGCGGGTGTTCGGGTGAGGTCTTTGGCATGGCTTGATGAAAAAGGTCAGCTATACGAGTCAAACCGTTTTGACTCACTGGCCCAGGTTCGAGGCATCCGAGTCAACGAATACCTGGGTGAGACGTCGGTGGATGTGAACGATGTCTCCGCAGAGGCTTTACCTCAGGACTGCGGCCCTGAGGCCACCAAGTTCCTTCGTCATGCGTATTTTAAAGTTCATGCAGGCAAGGGCGGCGAGTACTTCAGTGACCATCAGCTTCAGGTGATGGCTCAGACCCTGGATCCCGATTTTCAAAAATTATTGTCCTCTCAGACGGGCTGGCGCTTTAGCGCCGCACCGGCAAGCCCGGCAGGGCTTGGGTCACGAAGTCTTTATGAACAAAGGCTGCTAGGAAGGTCTTCTGAGACGGCAGGCTACAGGCTTGAGGTTGAGGTGAGCGATATGGGCTCCTTTATGCAAGAGCCCCCAAGGCCCGAGCCTTCGAAAGGCCGAGCCCCGGCGCCACGTTGGCTTGTGGGCTGGGCTCAACAGGTGGGGCTTGAGCCTGCTGCGGTTCAGGTGGGCCTTTTGGGTATCACGGTAAGCCTTGTGGA
>JAURFZ010000042.1 GCA_030834045.1 Burkholderiales bacterium | reverse complement strand
GCCAAGTCTGTCGTAGTACGAAGTTAATATTTTTAAAACGCTGAGAATTAAGGCCCTGGCGGAGGGGTGTAGCCTGCGGCCATTTCGGCTCCGTCGCCAAAAAAATGGGCCTCGAGCTGCTGCAAAAGGTATTTCCGAGCCCGAGCATCCGATAAATTAAGGCGGTTTTCATTCACGAGCATGGTCTGGTGCTTAAGCCAGTCGGCCCAGGCCTCTTTAGAGACTTGAAGATAAATTTTCTTGCCAAGCTCACCGGGAACAGGGGGAAAATCAAGGCCCTCGGCTTCTTTGTTGAGTTTGATGCACTGAATTGTTCTAGCCATAGCCAGCAGTATGCCACGAGGCGCGCTGGGTAGCCTGGCGCAGGTAGCAGCACAAGGTCATTGCATGGTGTTCTAAAGTGGTCTCCTACCTCGGTTGCCAATGATTAAGTTTTGTCTACCTTTGGGCTAATTCGATTCAGAAAGTCTTCTCGCTTATGCCTTGAAATTGTTGCATCGCGTCATTAGCATTGGCATAGCCAAAACACTATCCCCCATCTCTCCATAAGGACCTATGACCCATGAATTCCAATAGCACCCCCGAGCAGTTGATGAACTCCGTAAAAGAAACCCAGTCCGCCATGGTTGAAATGGTTGCCAAGACCCTTGAGTGCATGGAAAAGCATCTCGACCTCAATCTGAAAGCGGCCCGTGCCAACCTGGCCGACGCCACCGAGGCCTCAAGCCAGCTCATGAGCGTTAAAGACGCGCCGGAGTTTTATGCCACGGTTCAGGCTGTTTCTCAGCCTGCTCTGGGTAAGGTAACAAGCTACAGCCGCACTGTTTACGACATTAATGCAGAGGCAGCCGCTGAGTTTGCCAAGATGGTCGAGGCTCGTATGACCGAAGTGAACAAGGCAATGTCTGCAAGCATTAACGAGATGTCAAAGTCCGCCCCTGCAGGCTCTGAGGGAATGGTTGCAATGGTGAAGTCTGCATTTGCCGCATCCAACTCTGCCTTCGATGCCATTAATAAGGCCGCGAAGCAGGTGGTTGAAATGGTGGAGACCAATGTCGATGCCGCAACCAAGGCAGGAGAGGCCACGGTCGCAGCAAGCCCTAAGGGCGCCAGTCGCCGAAACGCGAAGGCTGCAAATTAACGTACCAGAGCTTTTTGAAGTACCGCAGCGCTTCAGCACCGCAGCCCCTTCTTTATAAGTGAAACTGACGGACCCTTAGGCGGCCCTTAAACGGGCTGCCTGACCCGCGAGGCTTGCGAGTTCCTTGTAGCGATCTGCCGCGCAACTTGCCGCAAAGGCCAGGGGCTTCACACGAGGCTCTACATTGCATACCCCGCGAATGTATCCAATGGCTTGCTGGACTACGCAGTTCGAACCGTTCTCTGGGTCGGGTGAAATATCAAGATGCACCTCAACCGAGCGATCGGCCAGAACAGGAGCAAGCTTGAGGTAAAGATCGGCCACCTTGTAAACCTCGTTCATAAGCCGCATCTGAGGACGGTCAACCCGCTGGTCATAGTCGCGCTCTCGGGTGGTCTCCCCGAACAATTTGCAGCCGTGTTTGCCATCAATGTGCACCACGACCACCAAGGTGTAGTCGGCGTGCCAGACGTTTCCTTGCGAGAGTCGGCAGGAGTCGGCGCCGATGTAAATTTTTGAGGCAGGCGACTGCGCAGCAATGTAACGCTCGAGATGCTTGAGATCGATGGCCATTGTCCAAATCTCCGTTTTAGTTATTTGCCGGGGCAGCCGTTTTTATTTAAATCAAAGTTTCTTAATCTTAGTCCTTCTTTGTGACGAAGTTGTCACCCCATGTTCATAAACATATGGTTTACTACATATACGGGTTTACCCCGTATTGTTGTCTCCTTGCAGACTCCGCTCTGCTTCCAGCCCCTGCATTGCTGCTGGGGCTTTTTTTTGTCCAAGGTCTGGCTAGACGATCGTTTATTCAGCTTTAGCGAGGGGTTAAGGCAGCCGCTTTGGCTGGCAGCCCTCAAACTAGTACGGTGACCACAGAGCTACGAGTCTATTGCCAGGCGGGTGCCCGATACACTCAGGTGGACGGATGGCATGACGGCCGCTTAAAAATCCGACTCAAAGCCCCGCCCGTAGAGGGCAAAGCCAATAAGGCCTTGGTTGAATGGCTCTCCCTTAGGCTTGGGCTGCCAACAAGTCAAATGAGAATCAGCGCGGGTGCGAAAAGCCGTTTTAAGACCCTACAAATTGAGGGTGCCACTGCGCAAGAGGTGCTCGGGAAACTCTCGGCCCTGGCTGGACGCGAGGCCTGACAGGCTCTCGATACTAACGACGCAGTCCTATGCCGGGTTACTTGGATGGTGATCGCTTGGGCATTTGGAAGCCTTTGCAAGGATCTTCGCGATCTGCTGGCGGCGTCAGCCAGACGTAATCGTAGACCGCCCAGTGACGCGCCTGGCCATTGCTGGCAGTGCTCCCTGATTGGCCCGCCTTAGCCGATGGGTCCGACTCAAGAAAGCCGACCGTTACCAGTTTTGGGGATGTCTTTAAGGCGGGCAGGAGGCTTGGAATTCCAAAGTCTTTACGAACATGGCCATTGCCGGCAATCACAATCGCGGCCTTGTGCTCGGTGGCAGCAACGAGGAGCGACAAGTCGGTTGCCCGCTGAACGAGCCGCATGGGTTCAAGCATCGCGTCGGGAAGCTGACCGCAGTGACCATCCACAAGCGCCTTGTCCAGGGCCTGCAGATTTGGCGCTGGCAGAGACGCCTTGGCAAGTAATCCCTGCAGCTTTTCTGGAAGCGCGGATTCACCTTGCTGAAAAAGCTTCATCGACTGTCCAGGCACTAAATTGCCCCCATGCACGGCCATACCCTGAGAAAGGGCCGCGCGAAAGACAGGCTCGTGCAAAGGCCAGCCCCAGGCTTTGTCTTGAAACCCGGCTTCTTTCAGCTGCGCAAGCAAGGCCTCGGTGGGGCCCGTGGTGTTGGGTGAGACGCTCGAGCCCATGGCAAGCTGTTCCACGACAAGTTGAAAGGGCTCTTGGCTCTTGTGGGCCTGGCCAAGGGCCTCAATAAGTCGCGCCCTTGCCCGGTGGTGATGGGCATTGTCGTGGAATTCGCCAAGCAGAATGATGGAGTGGGCTGCGAGCTTTTCTGTGAGCGTTTCAAAGCCAATGGCCTGGCCGGTGCTGACCTCGAAAATCCGCGCCGTGCTTTTTTCTGAGCCGGGCTTGTCTTTGGCCGGGCCACCGCCTGCGTTCAGGGAACTGCATCCCATCAAGCCGCTTAGGCCTGCTATGAGAAGGAATCGGGTTAGCACTGTTCCTAAGTTCATCGTAATAGCGCTCTTTTGGGGAGTGATTCTTTATTCTTTACCGACTTCAAGGCCATCCAACTTGACAATTTTCAGCATCATTAGAACACTACCAACTAGCGAATTGAGCATGCAGGAGAGATCACCAGTTTTTTGGTGACGCCGAAGGTGTAATACGCCCCGTAAACTCTCAGGCAAAAGGACTGCAGGCTCATTGCTCTCTGGAGAGAGGCGCGCTTAGAACCTGCAGACGTTCTAAGCGCACCCGCCGAAGGTTAATGTCTCAGGCGCCAAGGACAGAGGGGGCACCATGCCTTATCTAACCTCGTCCTTCTCTCGTGGAGCCTCGCATGAACTTTCCTTCCAATCTTCATTACACCGCAAGCCATGAGTGGGCGCGTGTAGAACCCGATGGTCTTATTACCATTGGTATCACAGCGCTTGCGCAAGACTCGCTAGGCGAGCTTGTTTACGTTGAACTTCCCGCTCTCGGGCGGCAGTTTCAGCCAGGCGAAAGCGCTGCTGTGGTGGAGTCCACCAAGGCTGCAAGCGATGTCTATTGCCCGGTTGCTGGCGAAGTCACCGCTGTGAATGAAAGCCTTTCTCAGAACCCGCAGACCGTGAACGAATCCCCTTACGAGCAAGGCTGGTTGTATCGAGTGAAACCAAGCGAAGAGGCCGCTAAGGCCGTGGCGGCGCTTTTAAATGCCGAGGCCTACAAGGCTCAGGCTGAATCCAACCCTTCTTGAAATAACAAAGGATCTCAGCCATGCGTTTAAACGAACCCATCGACTCCATCGAAGGCCTGCTTGCTGAAGACGAGTTCCATCAACGCCATCTCGGCCCCGACGCCGCCGAGCAGCAGGTGATGCTTGCCGCGCTTGGCCTCTCATCACTGGATGCCCTTATTGACCAGACTGTGCCCGAGTCCATTCGTCTGCGTCGACCTTTGAATCTGCCTGCACCTACCACCGAACAGCAGGCGCTCAAGGGCCTTAAAGCCCTTGCAGAGAAAAATAAGGTTTACCGAAGTTATATCGGGGCTGGCTACTACGGCTGCATCACCCCCGAGCCCATCAAGCGCAGCCTTCTCGAGAACCCGGGCTGGTACACGGCCTATACGCCCTATCAGGCTGAAGTCGCCCAGGGCCGGCTTGAGGCCCTAATGAATTTCCAGCAATTGGTTATCGACCTTACGGGTCTTCCCATGGCCAATGCCTCTTTGCTCGATGAAGCCACGGCTGCCGCTGAGGCCATGGGCATGTTTCTGCGGCTGCGTAAAGATGCAAATGCCAATGTCTATCTGGTCGATGAGGCTGTCCATCCCCAGGTTCTTGCGGTTATTAAGAGCCGAGCCCAGTGGATGGGCGTGCAGGTTAAGCAGACCGATCTTCTAAGTGACGACGCACAGCAAGGCTGCAACCTTCATCAGGTCTTTGGCGCCCATGTTCAAATTCCCAACACCCAAGGCCGACTTGCTGACTGCACGGTTATTGCCGAGCGGCTTCATGCCCAGGCTGCACGTCTATCGGTCGGCTGCGACCTGCTTGCCCTCATGCTTACAAAGCCGCCGGGTGAAATGGGCGCCGATGTGGCCTTGGGCAACGCCCAGCGCTTTGGCGTGCCTATGGGGTTTGGTGGCCCGCATGCAGCCTTTTTTGCAGTGAAGGCCGACCTGGTTCGTGCCGCCCCGGGGCGCATTATTGGTGTCTCGGTGGATGCTGCTGGCAAGCCCGCCTACCGCATGTCGTTGCAGACCCGTGAGCAGCACATACGCCGCGACAAGGCCACAAGTAATATTTGCACTGCTCAGGCCTTGCTTGCCAACATGGCAAGCTTTTATGCGGTCTATCACGGGCCCGAGGGACTTCGCCGTATCGCAATGCGTGTGAATGCCTTTACTCGCATGCTTGCGCAGGAGCTGTCCAAGGCGGGTTTAACGGTTGCTCACGAAAACTACTTCGATACCCTGCATATCAACGTCGACACGACCGCCAATGCGCAGGCCATTCTTAGTCGTGCCCAGGCGCAGCAAATGAATCTTCGGCCTTTTACGGATAAAAACAAGGCTCTCACAGCCCTCGGTGTCTCGCTTGATGAAACCGTGGGCCTGAACGACCTAGCAGACTTGGTGTTTGTGTTTACAGGCCAGCGTCCTGAATTCAGCAGCCTGCAGGGCCAGACGCTCTCCAAGCTGCCCGGCGCCATCGCCTCCTCGCTCGTGCGTACAGGCACTGTGCTTTCACACCCTGTTTTTCACCGTTACCGCAGTGAGACCGAGTTCGTTCGCTACATGAAGCGCCTTGAGAATCGGGACATTTCCCTGGTGCACTCCATGATCCCCCTGGGCTCATGCACCATGAAGCTCAATGCGTCTTCCGAGATGGCCCCGGTCAGCTGGCCCGAGTTTGCCAGCCTTCATCCCTTTGTTCCCGAGGAGCAGTCGCAGGGCTATACGGCCATGCTTACTGAACTGCGCGACTGGCTGGTTGAAATTACAGGCTTTTCTGAAGTGAGCTTTCAGCCGAACTCGGGCGCGCAGGGCGAGTACGCGGGCATCATGGCCATTCGGCGTTATCAAAAGGCGCAAGGCCAGGGTCATCGCAGTGTCTGCCTCATCCCATCCTCAGCGCATGGCACGAACCCCGCAACCGCCCAAATGATGGGTCTGTCCATTGTGGTGGTGGGCTGCGATGCCCAGGGCAATATCGACCTCACCGATCTTCAGGCAAAAATTAAGCAGCATGCCGAGAATCTCTGCGCGCTTATGGTCACCTACCCATCCACCCACGGTGTCTTTGAGGCTAGCATTGAAGCCATCTGCGCCCAGGTGCATGCGGCCGGTGGCCAGGTCTACATGGATGGCGCCAACCTCAATGCCCAGGCAGGCGTTACACAGCCTGCCCTTATTGGTGCCGATGTCTGCCACATGAACCTGCACAAGACTTTCTGTATTCCGCACGGTGGCGGGGGTCCCGGTATGGGCCCCATTGCAGTGGCCAAGCACCTCGCCCCCTTCCTGAACGACCATCCTTATGACTTGCCAGAGAGCGCCAACAGCGTGTCGGCGGCTCCCTACGGAAGCGCCCTTCTGGCCACTATTTCTTACATGTACATTCGCATGATGGGGTCCTCTGGTATTCAACGGGCGACCGAGCTTGCCATCTTGAATGCCAACTACATGGCCCACCGTCTGCAGCCTGTCTTTCCTATTTTGTACAGGGGCGAAAAGGGAAGGGTGGCCCATGAATGCATTCTCGACCTGCGAAGCCTGAAAGCCGAGCTTGGTATCACCGCTGAAGACGTGGCAAAGCGTTTAATGGATTACGGTTTTCACGCCCCCACGCTTTCGTTTCCCGTAACCGATACGCTCATGATCGAGCCCACCGAGTCCGAGGGCCTTGAGGAATTGAACCGGTTCTGCGACGCCATGATTGCTATTGCCGGTGAAATTCAGGCGGTGCGCGTCGGGCAGCTTGATCGCCTCAATAATCCTTTAAAGAATGCGCCGCATACAGCCTCAGAAATTGCAGCGGACACCTGGACCCATGGCTACAGTCGCGAGCAGGCTGCCTTCCCCTTGCCCTGGGTGAAGGCATCAAAGTTCTGGCCCAGTGTGAAGCGTATTGATAACGCGGCAGGCGATCGCAACCTGGTCTGTACCTGCCCGCCGGTGGAGGCGTATGTCTAACTCGTCGAGTCCGGTTCAGCCCGGGTCCTCCACCATGCAGTCCATTCAGTCCATCGCACTCGAAGCTTTGCATCAGGCCAGCGGGGCGAAGTTTGGTCCGTTTGCTGGTTTTAATATGCCCATTCAGTATGGCTTAGGCCTTAAGGCCGAGCATCTGCATACGAGACAGAAGGCGGGTCTCTTTGATGTCTCACACATGGGTCAGTTGCGCGTTACCGCGCGCAATGGCGAGGGGCCAACACTGCGTAAAGGTCTTGAGGCTGCGCTGCCCGTTGACTTTGAAGGCTGGCCCTCGGGCCAGCAGCGCTACAGCCTTTTGCTTAACGACCAAGGCGGCATTGAAGACGATCTTATGCTGGTCTGGCGGCCGGGTCCTGCACCCGAGGTGCGCATGGTGGTCAACGCGGGCAATCGTCAGGCGGACCTTGCAAGGCTTCAGGCGCTTGCTCCCGAACTTTTGTTTGAATGGGTCGATGCCGCACTTCTTGCTCTGCAGGGCCCAGATGCCGAAGCGGTGCTGTGCGCGCTTGATGCGCGGGCGGCTGCGCCTAGGTTTATGGAATCCATCGAACTGACCCTTGATGGAGCAAGATGCTTTGCCACACGCAGTGGTTACACGGGTGAGGACGGCTACGAGATATCTGTTCCCTCCGTGGCAGCAGACCGAGTGGCCCGTAAGCTTCTTGCCGACAACCGAGTTGCGCTCGTGGGTCTAGGCGCTCGGGACACACTTAGACTTGAGGCGGGCCTTCCTCTGCACGGTCAAGACATCGCGCCCTCCGTAACGCCGGTTGAGGCGGGCCTCTTGTTTGGCATTGCCCCCTCTCGACGGCCCGGTGGTGCAAAGGCAGGGGGCTACCCTGGGGCAACTATGGTTGACCAGCAACTCGCCAAGGGTCCAGCGCGTCGGTTGCTTGCCTTTTCCTCCCAGGCCCCGGTACCCGTTCGCGCACATAGCCTTGTGGTGCTTGAAGACGACACGATTGTGGGCGAGGTTACCAGTGGCACGGTTTCGCCAAGCCTTGGCCTGCCTATTCTCATGGCCAGTATTCAGGCGCAGGCTATGAACGCGCCAGTTTTTGCACAGGTGCGCCAGCAAAAAGTCCCACTAACCCAAGCCAAGCTGCCTTTTGTTCCCAAGCGCTACAAGCGATAAAGAATGGCTTAAACCGCCGTTTCCCCTACTAAGGACTTAACTTGCGTTGGCTGAAATGGCCCTTTGCCGCACTCCTCACCTTAGTCGTCATTTACCAGGCCTATCTGTTTATGTCGGTGGCCTGGCTGGCTACAAACAATCCTGCAACGACTGCATTCATTACTGCTGAGAAAGATCGGCTGACCCAACAGAAGTCGGCGAAGTCTATTCGTCAGACTTGGGTGCCTTACGCCAGCATCTCCGCAAATTTAAAAAGAGCGGTGTTGGCTGCAGAGGACTCGGGCTTCGCCGAGCACGACGGTGTGGAGTGGGAGGCCATTGAGAAGGCTGCACTTGAGAACCTACAGAAGGGAAAGATCAAGCGTGGCGGCTCCACCATTACCATGCAGCTTGCCAAAAACCTCTTTCTCTCCCCCGATCGAAGTCTGCTTCGCAAGGGGCAAGAGCTTGTCATCACCCTCATGCTCGAGGCCGTTCTCGAAAAACGTCGCATTCTCGAGCTTTATTTAAATGTTGCGGAGTGGGGTGAGGGCGTCTTTGGAATTGAAGCAGCTGCCCGGCATTACTATGGCGTTAGCGCCAGGCAGCTCACTGTTGAGCAATCGGCCTGGCTGGCCTCCATTCTTCCCGCACCAAAACGGTTCGATAAGAATCGTGGCAGTGCCTTCATTCGTGGCAAGGCCGAAGTTATTCAGGCCAGAATGCCCCAGGTTGCCCTTCCTTAAATTTAACGGCCACTATCGTTTTTTATGTGGCTTCGTAGGCGCTTTCGCCCGGAAGCGCCAGCTGGACAGGTTAGACTTAAAGATTTAGGCCAATAGAATTTCGGAGCTCACGGAATTCACAAGGAGATTTGAACTTGTTGAAATTCAATTTCAATGCGCGCCAAGCTCGACGTTTGCGCGATTTCATCTCACTTAGTGTGGGTGCCGTACTGGTTGCAGTTGCCATCTTTTTATTCTCGGCGGGTGCAAACTGGGGTACCGACGTCTCTGCCACCATCTTCAAGAACTACCCACTTGCCTTGCTCGTTATCATGCCGGTTGGCTTTGGGCTGCTTCGCTATCTAACAGCCAAGTACGCACCGTTTGCCGCCGGCAGTGGTGTTCCTCAGACCATGGCTGTACTGCGTATGCGCGATGTTCGTGGCCAGCTCAAGGGCATTCTTTCGCCTGTTCAAGCGCTTATTAAGGGCATCTTTGTCTGCCTAGCGCTTGTCTGTGGGGCAACCGTCGGTCGTGAAGGCCCCTCCATTCAAATTGGCGCGGCCATCATGTCTTACTGGGGGTTTCGTATGGTCCGACGCGTACGCGTTTCATCGAAAACCATTGTTATTGCAGGTGGAGCCTCGGGTCTTGCCGCGGCATTCAATGCCCCCCTTGCCGGAATTCTGTTCGCACTCGAAGAGCTTGCACGGGGCAAAGAGGCCCGCTCCAGCTGGTTTTTGGTCCTTATGATTCTGACTGCAGGATTTTCATCGCTCTCCATTTTCGGCAGCTACAACTTTTTCCCAATCGAGAATCGGTCGGATGTTATTCCATCGATTGGCTTGATGCTGGCCTTGGCCATTGGCTGTGGACTGCTTGCGGGTTTCATGGCCTGGCTCATGGTCAATGGCATTCCTGCCATTCTTCCGAAGACCAAAACGGCCGCAGGCGCGGGCGCTGTTGCTGCTGGCATAGGCTTTGTGCTTGCCTTGTTCGCATTGGCTACCGACGGCTACTCAATGGGAGAGGGTTATCACACGGCCTCCGAACTTCTTAATGAGTCTGAGGAATACTCCGACTTTCTTGGCTTTGGCTTTTTCAAATACATTGCCATGACCCTAAGCTTTTCCTCGGGCATTCCAGGCGGTATTTTCCTGCCCTCGCTTTCCATTGGGGCAGGCATGGGTCACGATTTTGCGCTGTTGTTCAACCATTCCGAGGCTCGACAGTTTCTGGTCATTGTTGGTATGGCGGCTTTTCTTGCGGGTGTTATCCAAGCCCCCGTAACAACCTCTGTTCTTTTGGTAGAAATGACGGGTAACCAAAGCGCATTTTTATATATCTTGTTGGTCTCATTTGCAGGCGCCTATTCTTCACGCATCATTTTTTATCCGAGCCTCTACGAGGTCTTGATCGCCAAAATAATGAATGCTGAGCCCAAGAAACCGTAGTTTTGCTGTCCGGCTGAACCCCTCCCCTGGCTGACATCCCGGTGAGGGGAACCCCACTTTTGGATTTTTGTAGAACTCGTTCAGAATACGCGTCGGAAAAACCATTCTTTACCAGGGGGAAGTGAATGTCGGTTTCTCAGCGCCTTCGTCACGAACTGAACTGCCCAGAGACCGTTCTAGGGCGTCGTTACATGGTGCTGATGCTGGCCACCATCGTCTGGTCCATTTTTTTTATGTTCCTTACGGCCGAGTACCCGGGGTTCGCACCCGAGGGAAGCACGACGCTCTTTGTCATAGAAGGTTTTATCTTTCTTGTCTTCTCAGTCGATTTCGTCTTACGGCTTATTTCATTAGACACACGCGACGGCAAGGCCATGCTGCTTTTGGTGGCCGATGCCCTTGCGATTCTGCCCTCGGCTATTGTCGTGTTTGTGCATCTTGGTCTTATGGAGGCTCAGCATGTTGAAGTGCTTGCACTGCTGAGGCTCTTCCGACTGCTCAGGGTTGTGAAGTTGCTAAGGGTCAGCAACCTTTTAAGCCATATTTTCGGGGTCTCCGTCTTTAGCCTGGTCTTTGGAGTTATGGCGGCCCATCTTGGCATTCGGGTCCTGTTTCTAACAGTAGGCCAATCGGTTGGCCAGAGTATTTATACCTTCCTCGATCGCCCCACACTGCTTTTAGCGGTTACCGCAGTGGGCTCGGTCTTCGGTATTGCCTTGGCCATTACTTTTGGGGTTGTTAAACGCAAGCAGATCGATGTCACGGAACTTCATCGCACGTCCATGGATGCGGTTGAGACCTTTGAGCAAGACTTCAAAACTGTTTTTGCCGATGCGGTTCCTCAAGAAAAACGCGAGGCCTTGTTCAACACCTACCGGCGCGATATGCACCTTTTT
>JAURFZ010000041.1 GCA_030834045.1 Burkholderiales bacterium | reverse complement strand
AACCCAATTTTTAAGGCGTCCATTGGGCCAACATCATCCACCGAGGCGATACGAATTTTTTCGGGGGCCCGGGCCTGGGAGCGCTCTACCCAAAGAATAATGAAGCCGCCAAGCACAAGGGCGAAGGCAACCCAGATGGGGTTGAACAACTGGGCCTTAATGAAGCCCCCAAGCAGAAGGCCCAGAAAGGCTGCGGGCAAAAAAGCAAGAAATAAATTGGGCAGAAAACGCTCGGCTGCGCTTAGCCCGGCGCGATGATGCGCGGACTGGAAAAAAGTCCACCATACGTAAGGGCGCAGAGCGGGGCCAAGTGCTGCGGCAAAACGCTTGCGATAAAGCCATAAAATGGAGGAGACCGCGCCAGTTTGAATGGCGATGTCAAAGACCTTTGCCCTCTCGTCATCAAAGCCCAGAAAAGACCCGACAATAATAAGATGCCCAGTGGATGAGACAGGCAAAAATTCGGTCAAGCCCTCCACAACCCCAAGAATTAACGCCTTAAACTCAAGAGGCAAGGCTCGAAGGGCCAACAGAATGTCATCCATAACTGCGCATAATAACGGCTAGGAGAGATTGATAATGCAGACTCTTGATTTCGAGCAGGCCCGAGCCAACATGATTGCCCAGCAAATTCGGACCTGGGACGTTCTTGACGATCGTGTACTAAAGAGCCTTGAGCGGCTGCCGCGCGAAGAGTTCGTGCCGAAAGACCTTCGGCACCTGACCTTTGTTGATATGGAGCTGCCCCTTGGCGAGGGTCAGGTCATGCTCGCCCCGAAAGTCGAGGCCAGACTTCTGCAGGAGCTAAGCCTGAAGGCAAATGACGAGGCGCTTGAAATAGGAACGGGGTCGGGCTACATGGCGGGGCTCTTAAGCCTGCACTGCAGGACCGTCACGACGGTTGAGAAATATTCAAGCCTGGCCGCATTTGCACAAGCCAATCTTCAGTTGGCTCAGCGAACCAATGTCAACGTGCTTGAGGGCAATGGCCTTTTAGAGGACCCGCGGTGGGCTCATCGTCAGTTCGATGTTATTGTTATCTCAGGCGGGCTTGCCGACATTCCTGAGATTATTCCTAAGCTCTTACGGCCTCTGGGCCGTCTTGTTGCAATGGTTGGAAGTGCGCCCATCATGCAGGCAGTGCTTATTGAGCAGACACGTTTTTCAAGCCGGAGTTTTGGTTTATTCGAAACCCTTACACAACCCCTTGAAGATGTTCCACTTGCCCAGAGTTTCGATTTTTAATTCATTCAAAACAGCCTCCTTCAGCGAACACTCAACATGCCCCCTCTCCTAACCTTGACGCCCATAGAACCAAATAGGAAGACGCCGCGCGAGCGCTCACGAACAGTCTGGTTCCTTCTCACCATTACTGTTGCCCTTGGGGCTAACTCTCAGTCCAGAGCACTAAGTCTTCAACAGGCAGCAGAGCTTGCCCTCACGAACGACCCCCAATACCTCGCCGCGCAGAAGGCCGCGCGGGGTTCCGAAGAGGTTTTAAACCAGGCCAAGGGGGCGCAACGTCCCTTTGTCGCAGCAACGGCCTCCGTAGGTCAGTCGGAGCTCGAGCTTATGAGTGGGTCAGGCGCTAGCACCACCCTTAGTCCGCGCAGCTACAGGCTTAGCCTTTCTCAGTCGCTGCTCAACCCGGGACTCAACGCGGGCGTGCGGCAGGCCCAGGCCAGGCTAACTGCCTCCGAGGCGGCGCTTGAGAACGCCCGACAACAGACCCTGCTGCGGCTTGCTAAGGCCTACTTCGACATTCTTGTGGCCCAAGACAGCCTCTCAACCGTGCGCTCTGAAAAAGCAGCCATTGCAGAGCAACTTGAGCTTGCTAAACGCAGCTTTGAGGTTGGCACAGCCACTATCACCGACCAGCAGGTGGCTCAGGCACGGTTTGATCTTGTTCAAGCCCGTGAAATTCAAGCCCAAAACACCCTAAGTATTCGCCGTAATGGTCTAGCCGTGCTTATTCGCCAGCCTGCGCCGGAACGGCTCGATGGCATTGGTCAGTCCATTGCCATTCCCTCACCCGAGCCCGCCCGCATTGATGCCTGGATTCAACAGGCCCTGCGCTCAAGCCCCGCCGTTATACAGGCACAGGCAGTCGCCAAAGCGGCGCAAGAGGCCGTTGACAAGGCCCGCGGCGCCGACCTTCCAACCCTAGGCCTTCAGCTTAGCCACGGTCGGAGCTGGGAGTCCAGCGCACCTGGGCAAGACGTCCGTACCAATGCTATTGGCATCGAGCTCTCCGTGCCGCTCTGGCAGGCTGTAGCACCAGCGGCCATACGACAGGCTCAGGCCGATTCAGAGCAGGCTGGACACCAGGCAGAGTCTGCACAGCTCTCTGCGGAGCAGACGGCGCGGGCCGCCTTTCTTAACGTGACCGCAGGGCTTGCCCAGGTTGCTGCACTTGAGGCCGCCGAGACCTCAAGCAAGCTGGCGCTTGCCTCGAACCGACTGGGCTATGAGGTGGGGGTGGGCACAAATATTGATGTTTTAAATGCCCAGCAACAGCTCTTTGCAGCCCAACGCGATCTCTTTCAGGCCCGTTACGACACCCTTTTGGCAAGCCTTGAGCTTCAGGCAGCCACAGGGCAACTTCAGTTGACGAACCTACAGGCCATGAGCGACCTTATTCTGAACTCGGCTGCAGCGCCGAAGAAATCACCCTAGCACCCTAGCGCTCTAGCGCTCTAGCGTATAAGCGCGTCAAGAACGTCAAGGGTCTTCTCCGTTGCGCCCTGTCGGGCCTCAACAAAGCTGCGAGCTGCCTGGCTACATAACCTTTGTCTGGGTAACGAACGACCAAGTTCATAGGCCTCATGAACAAACGCATGCGCCGATGCAATACGAAACCCAGCACCGCAGTCCAGTAATTCCTGGGCCAGGCTTTCAAAGTTAAACATGTATGGCCCAAAAAAAACAGGGCGGCCCTGCGCACATGCTTCGATTGGGTTCTGTCCTCCAAGGGGCAAGAGGCTTCCACCAATAAGACATAGATCGCTCGCGGCAACAAAGGCCTGCATTTCCCCAAGGCTGTCGCCCAGAAGAAGTTGCATATCTTGGTCAAGCGATTCGGGTAACTTGCTTCTGCGGCAGCGACTTAAGTTGTAACCCGCAGCAATCTTCTCGACCCGGTCAAACCGCTCGGGATGGCGGGGTACAACAATAAGCAAGACGCCCGGCGGACGCTGCTCTGCAAAGGCCCGAAGAAGGGCCTCTTCTTCATCGTCACGGGTACTTGCCGCCAGCCAGACCTGGCGGTGCGACCAACGACTGCGCCAGGCTTGACCGACTGCTATTTGGTGGGGATCAAGCTGCACATCAAACTTGAGGCTACCTGCGGCCGGCAACACTTGGTTCGCCCCTGCGGTCTGAAACCTTTGGGCATCGACCTGAGACTGAGGTATCACCGCAGCAAGACCGCCCAGAGCAGGCGCAGAAAGCCAAGCCAGCCTGCGAAAGCGTTGAAATGACCTCTCCGATAGGCGAGCATTCACAAGGGCCACAGGCACCTGATGGGTGTGGCAGGCCGTAAGCAGATTTGGCCAGAGCTCGGTCTCCATAAGCACCAGTGCATCGGGCCGCAGTTCGCTAAGAAACCGATGCACAGCCCAAGGAAAGTCGAGCGGGCAGTAGGCAAGGAAGACACGTGAGCCAAGCAGGTCTTCAAAAAGCGTCTGCGCGGTCTGACGGCCCGTGGGGGTGGTCTGGGTAAGCATTACCCTGCCGTGTGGATGTCGGGTGAGCCATGCCCGAATAAGGGGCGCCACTGCCCGGGTCTCACCCACGGAGACGGCATGCAGCCAGAGCCTTGGGCCAATGCCCCCGGAGGGGTCGGTCTGATCAACATCCGTCGCTAAAAGACGCGCGGGAACCTTACCCAGAAAACGTTGTGACCATGACTTGCGGTAAGCGGGCTGGGAAAGGCTTCTATAAAGAAGGCGCAGGGCGATAAGCGGAAGTAGCCCAATGAAAAGCAGGCTGTAGCCGGCCCTTGCAAGCCTTTCAAACCAACGCTCACGATGCCTTGCAGGAGGGCTTTTGAGCGACTGAACCAAGGGTATCCCTAGGAGCGCCGAGCTGGTTTAAAAGGGAAGGCTCGCACCCGGCATCAAGCGAGCAAAGGCCTGACGGAACTCGGCCTGAATACGTTCAAGGGCCTGGCTGTTGTCTGCCTCAAACCGAAGCACCACCACAGGCGTGGTGTTGGAGGCTCGCGCAAGACCAAAGCCATCGGCATACTCCACCCGAATGCCGTCGATAAAGATTTTGTCTATTGCCGAGTCAAAGACCCCATTCCTAGCGATCTGCTCGACCATCTGATGATTTTCACCCTCGGCGGTTCGAACTTGAAGCTCAGGCGTGCTGCTGGAATTGGGAAGGCTTTCAAGCACCTGACTGGGATGTTCATCACGGGATGAGAGAATTTCAAGCAGCCTCGCTGCGGTGTAAAGGCCATCATCAAAGCCATACCAGCGGTCATTAAAGAAACAATGGCCACTCATTTCGCCGGCCAGAGGGGCGCCGGTCTCTTTGAGCTTGGCCTTAATGAACGAATGCCCCGTCTTCCACATGGTGGGCCTTCCCCCATGCTGAGCGATGAAACGACCAAGGAGCCTGCTGCACTTCACATCGAAGATAATCTCACTGCCTGGTCGCGCCTTAAGCACATCCTGGGCATAAAGCATGAGCTGCCTGTCGGGCCAGATAACCTCTCCCTTGCGAGTTACAACCCCCAGGCGGTCGCCATCGCCGTCAAAGGCAAGGCCGAGGTCAAGGTCTTTCTCGGCCACCACACGAATGAGGTCTTGAAGGTTATGCGGGTCAGCCGGGTCGGGATGGTGGTTTGGAAAACTGCCATCAATCTCGCAGAAAAGCTCGGTCACCTCGCAGCCAAGCCGCCGAATAAGCTCTGGGCCAAGCTCGCCCGCCACACCATTGCCGGCATCAACGGCAACCCTTAAGGGCCGGGTTAATTTAACGTCGGAGAGAATGCGATCGAGGTAGTCGGCACGGCAGTCACGGCTCTGGTCGGTAGGTGGCTCTTCTTGGCCCGAGGCCGCAGCAGCCTGCGCGGCCTCAAGAGCCTCGCCCGAGGCAATGGACCGGTAAAGGCCTTGAATGGCCTCTCCTGAAAGGGTTGTGCCGGCCACCATCATTTTTAGGCCGTTGTAGTCGGGCGGGTTATGGCTTCCTGTAATCGCAACACCGGTGCCGGTCTCAAGCAAGTGGGTTGCAAAATAGACTACGGGCGTTGGCACCTGACCGATGCGAATAACCGAGACGCCGGCTGATAAAAGGCCATCGCAGAGGGCCTGCTCAAGGACTGGTCCCGACAGGCGTCCATCACGGCCAACTACGCAACTATGCAGGCCCTTTTGACGAATAAACAGCCCAAGCGCCTGGCCAATGGCGTAGACCACGGGCTCAGTGAGGGTCTGGCCCACCACGCCGCGGATGTCATAGGCCTTGAAGATGGAACTCGGCAAGTCAGTAGCAGGGACAGGGGCGTAGCGGGTCATGGCGGGCTTTCAGTTGCAGACACTGCCTGGAGAAAAGACATTAAATGCCTTGAGATGCGTAAGACAGATTTCTATTTTACGATGGACCGTATGGCTACCTATGCAATTGGTGATGTACAGGGCTGCGCCGATAGCCTCGCGGCGCTGGTGCAACGACTCTCCTTTCGTCCCCAGCGAGATCGGCTCTGGTTTGTGGGCGACTTGGTAAACCGCGGGCCGAAGTCGGCCGAGGTGCTGCGAATGATTCGCGCGGCGGGACCCTCGGCCCAGGTTGTGCTGGGTAACCACGACTTTCATCTTCTGGCCATGGCCTCGGGTGCACGGCCTGTACAGGCCTCCGACACCGTCTCAGCCCTGTTGGATGAGCCCGATGCCCAAGAGCTAATCGACTGGCTTCGTCAGCAGCCGCTTTGCGTAGCCGATGGCCCAACCCTTATGGTTCATGCAGGGCTGCTTCCCGAGTGGAGCAGTCGGCAGGCCCTTGGGCTCTCCGAGGAAGTCTCGAAACGGCTGCGATCGAGTCAATGGAAGGCTTTTATGCAGTCCATCTATGGCAACAGCGAGGGCCGGTGGCGCGAGAGCCTGCGAGGCTCTGCGCGTTATCGAATGATTGTGAATGTCATGACCCGTATGCGTTACCTGCAGCCCGATGGGCAGCTTGAGTTTAAATGCAAGGTGGCACCAAGCATGGCGCCTAAAGAACTCGCACCCTGGTTTGAACGGCGCGCGCGTCGAGGGTCCGCTGAACGGCTTGTCTTTGGTCATTGGTCAACCCTGGGCCTCATGCGCCGGCCCGGCCTGATTGCCACCGACACCGGCTGCGGCTGGGGGGGCTACCTTTCGGCGGTAAGGCTCGAGGACGAGGCTATTTTTCAGCAGCCCGCCATCGACAATCTTTTTTCAAGTCCCTCGCGTACAGCCACGTAGGAAAGCTCGGCAAGTTGTTGACGCGGCATGCCTTGTGGCTCGATAGCCTGATGAATAACGGCATCGGCCTGCAGTCCGGGCCGACCCATAATTTTGATCATTGAGCCCACAAGGCTCATGTCATCCACATAGGCCACCTGGTTCATGCCATCGGGCACCGAGACATTCGCCTGTGTTGGCCTATGCCCCGTCTGGCGATAGTAGAAAAGGGTCATAGGCACCACGGCAATGTCGGGTCGTTGCTCGGCAAGCCCAAAGAGGCTGGTGTGAAACTTCAATACCTCTTCGCCGCGACTGGTCGTTCCTTCAGGGAAAAATATCACGCGCTCTCCCGAATCTAGACGTGCCATGGCCTCCTTAATAAGCGAACGCACCGCATGGCGATTGCCCCGTTCAACAAAAATCGTGCCGGAGGCCGCAACCAAAAGACCCGCTAGAGGCCAGGAGCGAATCTCGGACTTAGCAATGAAGGTTGCGGGCAGCACCGCATGGACCAGAAAAATATCAAGCCATGAAATGTGGTTAGCAACAACCAAGCAGGGCACCGGCATGCTGCTCGAGATCTGACCAGACAATGTCCGAAGGTTTGGCCCAAGACTGACGCCACAAAGCCACAAGACCCCACGGGCAAAGACGCGAATAGAGAGTTGCCGATAGGGCCTTGATAAGAATCGAAAGACCGTTGTCACCCAGAAAAGTCCAAACAAGGTCCAGGCGAGCAAGCCCGGAAGCCTTAGGCCAAGCTGGAGGGCTCGCGCAAACACTGCCTAGACGTTTAATCGAAAGACCGGTCGGCCTTCAACCAGCGTGGTTCGCGTGCGTCCCAATAGCTCGCGGCCAATAAAGGGGGTGTTGCGCCCCTGCGACTTAAGGGTGTCGATGGTGACCAGCCAAGGTTCGTCCGGCGCAAAGACACAGAGGTCGGCCTGCCCCCCCTCCTGAATACGCCCGGCATTACGGCCTAGTATGGCAGCGGGTTTGGCGGTGACACGGGTAAGGGCATCGCCCATTGAAAGCTTTTGTTCGGCAGCCCACTGCAGGGTCAGAGGAAGCAATAACTCAAGGCCTGTTACGCCAGGCTCGGCCTCGCCAAAGGGTAGTTGCTTAGCATCATCATCCACCGGGGAGTGGTCAGAGCAGATGGCATCGATGGTGCCATCGGCCAGTGCATCACGCAGAGCCTGCCGATCGCGCTGGCCCCGAAAGGGCGGATCAACGCGCAAGTTGGCGTTGTAGTCGCCAATGTCAACGTCGGTGAGGTGCAGGTGATGAACAGCCACGTCTGCTGAAATGGGTAGGCCTTCGGCCTTGGCCTGGCGCAACAACTCAACACCGGCCGCCGAAGAAAGCCGGCAGATATGAAGCCGCACACCGGTGATGCGGCAGAGCTCAAAAAGGGTGTAGAGCCGCAGCGTCTCATTGGCCACTGGAATACCCGCGAGACCAAGACGTCCGGCCATCGCCCCGCTGTGGGCCACTCCCGAGGCGCCAAGCCAGGGGTCGCGGGCATACATCCAGACCGAAAGGTTAAAACTGCTTGCGTATTGCATGGCTCGATACAGCACCTGGGTGTCCAGCAAGGGGCAGACCGACTGAGAAAAACCAATGCAGCCCGCCTCGGTAAGCTCTGCCATCTCGGTAAGCTGCTCGCCTTTAAGGCCCAAGGTAAGCGCACCCAAGGGATGCACATGCACCAGGCCAAGGTTTCGGGCGCGGTGCTTCAACATTTCAACAAGTCCCGGCTCATCAAGCGGGGGGTCGGTGTCGGGCGGACAGGCAAGCCGGGTAACGCCCCCGGCCGCTGCTGCCATCATCTCGGACTCCAGCGTGGCCTTGTACTCAAAGCCAGGCTCACGCAGTCGTGCGCTTAAATCAACAAGACCAGGAACCACCTTAAGGCCAGCAAGCTCAAGCACCTCATCGGGCTGAAAACCCTCAAAGCTCTGGCCTGCAGGGCGAATGGCTACGATGCTGCCATTGGCAAGATAGAGATCGGCAAGGCCATCAAGGCTCGAGGTGGCATCAATGACATGACCGCCTTTAAGGAGAAGACGTGGAACGGGCTGTGGCTTTGTCATAGCAGTTCCCCTGCCTTGTTCAAGGTGTCCATAACCGCCATACGCACGGCAATACCAAAAGTAACCTGCGAAAGAATAACGGACTGCGCGCCATCGGCCACAGCCGAGTCAATTTCAATACCACGATTCATAGGGCCGGGGTGCATCACAATGGCCTGAGGGCTTGCATGACGAAGCTTAGCCTCGGTAAGGCCGTAGTGTTTGAAATACTCCTGAGGACTGGGCAGCAAGGCGCCGCGCATGCGCTCGTTCTGCAATCGAAGCGCCATTACCACATCCACCCCTTCAAGCCCCTCCTCAAGCCTTGTAAAGGCATGCACGCCCATCTCCGCAAGGCCCGCTGGCAGCAAGGTTTTAGGCGCAATCACTCGAATCTCAGGCGCCCCAAGCGTTGTAAGCGCATGAATGGCCGAGCGGGCCACACGCGAGTGCAACACGTCGCCCACGATAGCCACACGCAACTGATGAAAGTCGCCCTTGTAATGCCGAATGGTGAACATGTCGAGAAGCGCCTGAGTGGGATGGGCATGCCGACCGTCGCCGGCATTCATGATGTGAATCTGAGGTGCCACCTGGTTGATGTGTCGGGCAATTAGGTAAGGGGCACCGCTTTGGCCGTGGCGCACTACAAACATGTCGGCCTGCATGGCTGCCAGATTGTCAATGGTGTCAAGCAACGACTCGCCCTTGGCCGTGCTTGAGGCATTCACATTGAGATTCACAATGTCTGCCGAGAGCCTGCGGGCAGCAATCTCAAAGGTGGTGCGTGTGCGCGTGGAGTTTTCGAAAAAAATATTGAAAATGGTCTTGCCCGAGAGCACCGGGGCATTGACGACCTCAAAGCCGCCAAGCCCATCGGCGCGAAGAAAGTCTTTCGCCCGATCAAGAATGGCCACCAGAATTGCCCTCGGAACACCTTCAATTGAAAGAAGGTGGGTGAGCTGTCCTTTGGAATTAAGCTGAATCGATCGGGCCATAGAAATAACTCTGAAGAAGAATTGCGGCCGCCTCGGCGTCTTTGCCAACATCGCCCTTAGCGCCCGGCGCTAGGGCAGAAGTGTAACGCTCATCGGCCAGGGTGACGGGCAGCCCGAAGCGCCCCTCAAGCTGACGTGCAAAACGCTCACAACGCGGGGCAAACGGATGAGCCTGGCCATCGGGCATTACGGGTAGGCCCACCAGGAGCTGCTCGGGCTGCCAATCGGAAATAATGCTGGCAATCTTTTCAAAGCGAGCAGTCACGGGATTTGCGGCAACGACGAGAAGAGGGCGAGCGCCTCCGGTAAGCCGGTTGCCAATGGCTAGGCCAATGCGTTGTTCCCCGAAATCAAAGGCAAGCCAGACAGCGTGGTCGGATGGCTTGCGGGCAGGCTCAGGCGTGCCCAACGGCTCCAGAGAGGTTTAGGGGGTCAACGCCCAACATACGAAAGGCCGCGCCAAGCCGGTCTTCGGCGGGGGTGTCGAAAAGCAGGGCGGTCTGTGACATCGGTACCGTCAGCCATGCATTGGCCGCGAGTTCGGCATCAAGCTGCCCCGCAGCCCAGCCCGAATAACCAAGCGAGACTAAGAAGCGCTCGGGGCCTCGCCCGTTGGCTGCGGCCTCAAGAATGTCGCGCGACGATGTTAGGCCAAGGCCCGTACTAATGGGTAGAGTCGAGGACCACTTGCCCAGGGGCTCATGCAGCACAAATCCACGGTCGGTCTGCACGGGCCCACCAACAAAGACGGGCCTATCGGATAAGGCTGAGCCCGATAGGCTAAGGTCAATTCGAGAAAAGAGGCTACCCAGGTTCATGTCAGCGGGACGGTTCACCACAATACCCATGGCGCCCTTGGCGGTATGCTCGGCCACGTAAATAACCGAACCGCCAAAATGGGGATCGACAAGTGACGGCATAGCCACAAGAAGCTGCCCGGCCACACTTGGGAATTCAGAGTCGGACTCTGTCATGTCAGGGTCGCTTTCTGAGGGCAAGGGCGAAGGCGAGTGAAGTTCATCAATCCAACGTTGGGCCATTCGTGACATTCTAACCCTCTATTTCGAAGGAAAGGTAATCCCGCATGCCCGGTCAGACGAAGTCACATATCGCCAAAGGGGTCTTGCCAGGCTCCGCCCCCCAGTTGATCTGGCTCAGAAGAGACCTGCGCCTGACCGACCATGCCGCCCTTCACGCGGCGCTTGCGCAGCCTCACCCCGTTGTGCTGGTTTTTGTCTTCGACACAACCATCCTGGAGCCGCTTCGGGCCGAGCATGGCCTGGCTCAGCCGATTGATCGTCGGCTTGGTTTTATCCATGCAAGCCTTCAGGCCATCGACGATGAGCTCAAATCCATGGGAAGCCGGCTTGTCTGCGGCTATGGGCCCGCCGACGAACGCGTGCCACAGCTTGCTCAAGCCCTCGGGGCCTGCCGAGTAATCTCCGCCCAGGACTTCGAGCCTGCAGCCATTGCCCGTGACCTTCAGGTGGCCCAAAGCCTCAAGGCGCTTGGCGCAGACTTTGTTCAGGTGAAAGACCAGACTGTTTTTCAGGGCACCGAGCTTCTCACAGGCGCGGGGCGCCCTTTCTCAGTCTTCACCCCCTACAAAAAAGCATGGCTGCGCACCTTTGAACCTTCAATGGCCGCAGAGCGGGCAACACGCGATTTACCCACACGGGTCTTATCCATAGAAAGCCTGGCGGCTGCAGGCCTTCAGGCGCAGGCCATGCCGCAGGCGCA
>JAURFZ010000040.1 GCA_030834045.1 Burkholderiales bacterium | reverse complement strand
AAGAGCATGCAGCACGAAGGCTAGGCCAGCGCTTAGCAAAAGCGCACGAGGACCCTGAACTTTGAAGGCTGTGAACATGAGGCGCTTAGATCCTTAAAACCTTAAACCTTCAGACCCTGAAACTGCTGCGCGTCCACGGCCGGTGAAAAGTAAAAGCCCTGAGCAAAGCATCCAGGCATAGCCTTTAAAAGATTAAGCTCTCTTAGCTTTTCAACCCCTTCAACGGTAACGCGGTATTTATGCTCAAGCAACATGCTCACAAGGCCTTGCAGAATGCTGCGTCCTTTGGGAGATTCAGCCGCCTTTACTAAGAAGAGTCTGTCCACCTTAATTTCTGAAATGGGAAGTTGCAACAACCGTAAAAGGCCTGAATAGGCGGTTCCGAAGTCGTCCAAAGCCAGGCTAAAACCGGCCTTTTGAACCGCACTCATGAAGTCGGAAAGGTCCTCTTCGTTAATTAAGGCCACACGCTCAGAGACTTCTAAGTTGATGAGGTCTGGGCTTAGGTTACATTTTCCAAGCTGCCTGCTGGTCTGCTCAATGAGGTCGGGTACCTTGAGATCTTGCTCCGAAAGGTTAATGGCAATGGGCACTTCTTTGGCTTTGCGTTTTAAACGAACAAGCAAGGCGACGGTCTGTCTGGCAACTGTTTGGCTAATGTCACAGATCAGGCTCGATTCTTCGACAATGCCAAGGAAGTCTTTTGGCATCAACAGTCCTTTCTCAGGGTGTTTCCAGCGCACAAGGGCCTCACCACCCACCACTTCGTTGTTACGAGGATCAATTTTAGGCTGGAAGTAGCTCACAAACTCGCCTCGTCTTAAACCATCCCGTATCTCCGTCTCGCGCTTCATGCGTGCAAGGCGTAACCGGCGATGGCGCAGATCGTACTTTTGAACAGGGCTATGAATACTCGTTCTGGCGAGTGCAAACGCAGCCTTATCAAAAGCGAGCTCTTGGCCCAGATGGTAGCCAATTCTGGGGTCGGTCTCGAGCATCAAAGCCTGACCCGGCATCTTTATAGGCTTTTTTAGCGCGGCCATGAGGCTGTCGATAAGCGCTTGAAGGCGGTCTTCATCAAGTAAGGTCTTGTTCGCTGCCAGAGAAAGCAACAGCAAGTCGCCCTGTTTTGAAACCTTGTACTGAAAGGCTGGTTTTTCCTTCGGATTTGCCCCTCGGTCTGAAGCGAGCTCTTTAAAGGCGCAAAGCAGACTCATCTGAAGTCGTTTACTTGCAATGATGCAGAGTTCGTCTTGTGCCTTGCCCCCGAAAAGAATATCGGCCCCGAAAAGGCCATTGAATTTTAACGCAAGGCTTAGGTAGGTCTCGTTTTTAAGGCCTGCACCCGGGCCTTTCAGCCCAAGGCCTTGGGCTGGAGGCTTATACGATTTCTTAGCGCTCGTTTGCGGGCAGTTCGTGGTAGTAGGCATGGACAGCCTCTTGACTTGACTTGGTGGAATTTAACGCAACGGCCGCCGCATCAAGCAGGCCAGCTTCGGTCTGAGCATCAAGGGGGAAAATTGAAATACCAATGCGTGCGCCCTTCCATAAGTCGGTGGGGATTGGCGGCGTGGCAAGCATGGACTGGAACCGGTCGACAATTAAGGCAACATTGTCTGGCGTGCCGACGGCATTAAGCAGCACCGCAAACTCATCAGCACCAATACGTCCAACCACATCGTCTGAACGAACAAGCCTTTGCATATTCTCGGCCAGTGCAAAGAGCATTTCATCACCAATTTCTTCACCCAACGCTTCGTTTACCTTCTTAAATCCAATGAGATCGACATGCATGCAGGCAAGCATATGGCCCGAACGGGTTGAGCGCGAAATGGACTGACGAAGGGACTCCTCGAAGTAGCGACGGTTAGCGAGACGGGTTAGGGGGTCGATACGGCTTGTCTGGCTAAGTTCGTCTTCTAGACGCTTAATCTCGGAGACGGCATTAAGCCACCGCTCGGATATGCCGATGAGAATGCGGGCATGCTCACGCTCATTCGGTGACAAGGGATCGTTGCGGATAATAAAAAGGCCGTAGGAGTGCCCCTGTACTTCGAGCCATTCGGTTTGGCTGCCCGGGGAGGGCGTTTCAAACTGTCCGTCAGGGTCGAGGGCAGCAATGCGAACCTGGCAATGAAACAGGTTAGAAAGCCCAAGGCATAGCGCCTCAAGCCCTGCTTCAAGTCCATGCTCGCGAACAACATTCTGAAGAAGATCGAGTTCAGCTAGAGAGGGCGCAAGGTCGGTTGTCATGGGGCAAAATCTCACAAATGAAGCTAATTAAATAAAGCGAATTGGAGTCAATGTTAACTTCTGTTGGTTCGAGTGTAACGGGCTTTTCTTGCTGATTCTTTGCGTTAGAGGCTTGATGGGCCCCGAAAAAGCCAAGGCTGGTCCATAAGTCTGCTACCCGCAAGCCCTAAGGCGCGGTCTCGAAACCATGCCATGGGGCCCGTAAACTGAAAAATTCTGCCATTGCGCAGGGACTGGCGTTGAACCCGGGCATTGCGCTGCCAGCGTTCTTGGGCGGTACGTTGGCATTTGTCGTGCAGCGTTCCCGAGCCAGAGGTTAGATGATTGGCCAAAGCACAGGCGTCCTCAATGGCCATGGCTGAGCCTTGTGCCTGATGAGGTCGCATTGCGTGGGCGGCATCACCGATAAGAAAGACATTGTTTTTGTAGTGATCCTCAGGCGACTGCATGGTTGGGCTTGCCCAAAGCGGCCAGCTTGACCAGGATTCCGCGGACGTTGGAATCCATTGCAGGCTGGGGTGCAAGGCCTGCAACAACAGCCTCACCTGATCGGTGCTGGCAAGGCAGGACCAGCCAGCCGCATTCGAGTTGGTGTCTTCACTGGTAATGAAGCCCACAAGGTTGTAGTGAAGGCGCGTGCCTGCGGCCACTGGCATAACCATGGGATAGCCCACCAGATGATGATGGGGTGCTGTCCAGACTGCAATTTCCTGCTGTTGGGCCTCGGGCACATTGTTAAGTGAGGTCACCACGCTTCGCAGCGCTAGCTGGCCTGTAAAAAAAGGCTGCCGAAGGGCATTGGGCTTCCCCAGTCTGCCCTTGGCTTGCTCAAAGGGCTCGAAGTAAACCTTTCTGCAGGCGCTTCGCCGACCATCTGCCCCTACAAGAAGCGTGTCTTTGTATTCAAGGCCTTGGGTTGTTCGAGTTTCATTGGACTTGTGCTGGGATGCAGTCGCTAGCGGGCCCTCTTGACCGTTGTTAAAGGGGCTTGCCCAACTCACCGTATGGCCGCTTTCATGAAGCCGAGCGAGCAGCGAAGACTGTAATGAAGCCCGATGCATGGTGAGGTACTTGGCGCCATAGCGGCGTTCAAAGTCTTCAAGTGAAAGGCGGGCGAGCCTTTTGCCTGATTGCAGGCTGTAAAGGCTGATGCATTTTGGTGCAAAGCTTAGGGTATGCAGTGCATTCGAGAGGCCAAGGTCATTTTGTAAGAGCCGCACTACATTGGGGCCAAGTTGAATACCGGCGCCATCACTTGAAGGGCCTGATGCAGCTTCATCAATTCGAAGGCAGTCGGTGCTGAGTTCACCTGGGCCGCTGGCCTTCGCCCTTTGGGTAAGCGCCACAGCGAAACTCAAGCCAGCAATACCTGCGCCCACGACGCGAACTTTATATGGCCAGACCATGGCCTCAAGTCTAGACGTCTTTTGGGGTTCCTGGTCGAAGCAGTTGCATCATTTTGCGTGTCCAATGGCGAATGTTGTAGCGCATAAGCCTTTTCTCCATGGCTTGAAGCCGTCGCATTGCCTCTTCGCGTGGCATAACCAAGGCCTGTGAAAGACCACGGTCAAGGCTGCGACTGGAATAAGGATTCACATGAATGGCTTCGTCCAGTTCAATGACAGCGCCGGTGAACTCTGAGAGCACCAACACACCTGCACGGCCCGACTGGCAGGTGACGAACTCCTTGGCCACAAGGTTCAAGCCGTCACGCAAGGGTGTAATAAAACAGACATCGGCCGCACAGTACCAAGACACCAGAGTCTCGAAGTCAATGGGCTGTGTGAAGAGAAGAATGGGGCTCCAGGAGAGCTTTGAGAAGTGGCCATTAATGTGTCCGACACGCCGCTCAATGTCATCTTGAATATCTTCATAGACATTCATGCCGCGCGAGGGCGCTACGCTTGTGAGACACAACTTTATTCGGCCATGCCACTGCGGCTCGCGTTGAAGTAGACGCTCAAAGGCATCGAGCATCTCGCAGGTGCCCTTGGTGTAGTCAACTCGGCCCACCGAAAAGATCATTTTCTCAACATTAAGCTCGCGCCGAATTTCACCAACCTTTTGTTGCGAGACCTTCTTTCGCAAGGTTCTTTGAATCAGCGCTGTGTCAATGCCAATTGGAACTGCATCGAGCTGGCAGATCTGGTCTTTGTATCGAAGACTGCTCGCGTAAGAGGCTTGGTGCAAAACGCTGCCCACCTGGGCAAGCTCCTTGCCAACAAATTGGCGTCGCAGTGGCTGGGCTCGGCAAAACGATTCGGCGCAGTTGGCAAAGTTATCGGCGTATCGCGGCACATGAAAGCCAACCCTATGGCACTGAAGAAGACTCTCAAGAATTTCTTCGCGCCAGGGGAGAATGCCGAAGATATCGGCAGGGGGGAAAGGCGTGTGATGGAAAAAACTGACAATCAGGTCGCGTCGCTGAGCCTTTACAAGCCCGGGCACAAGCCACAGGTTGTAGTCGTGAACCCAGACCGTTGCGCCGGGTGCAGCTGTTTGGCAGACGGCTTTTGCGAAAAGTGCATTTACCTCACGAAAGGCCTCCCAGTCGGCGGCGTCGTAGTCAAAGCGGCCTGGAAACCCGTGCAAGATAGGCCACAGGGCCGCCTTCGATGTCACGTGATAAAAGGAGCTTACTTGTTCGCGCGTGAGGCCCATGCGGACCACTCGAAGGGGTGTTTCTTTCTGAGCCTCCACTGTGGCCTCACCAAGAATGGTGCCAGCCTGCTCATCTGTATCAACATGGCTCCATGCGAGCCAGACCGCCTCGGATGGGTCGGGAAGGCTTGCGCAAAACCCTTTTAGGCTGGGAATAATTCCGTTGGGACTGCGGTGGGGCCGAAGTCGGACCTCGCCGTTTTCTTCATATTCTTCGAAGGGTTGTCGGTGATACACCAATACAAATCGGGCCGATCCTGTCATGGCGTTAGGTTTCCTTTGGTCTTGTTATAGCCATCCAAGCTGCCTGAACGACTCATGAATGCCTGCAGCGCCATCTTGGCTTGCAAACATAAGGCCTGGATTTTCTTTTCGATTTAGAAGCTCTTCTTTAAGCGCTGGCTCGGCGTTAGCAACCACCACTGCGGGTAACGGCAGGCTTAGCATCGCTAGATCGTTCAGGCTGTCTCCTGCCACTAGAACCTGGTTGGCATTAAGCCCCCAATAAGCCATGAGCCAGTTCACTGCGAATCCTTTGTTGACGCCCCGAGGTAGCGCATCAAGGTACTGGTTGTCAGAAATAAGGCTGTCAAAGCCAAGCGCCTCAATGCGTCTCGCTGCGCGTTTGGCGACTGTGGGGTTGGTGAAGTTCAGGCTGTAACGGCGCGGGCCCAAGATGGCCTGCTCACTAAGACCCTGGTGAAGGAACTCCTTAAGCTGCTCTCTTAGAAGATGCTGCCCGTCTTTCCAACGGGCGTGCACAAGACTTTCGTAGTCTTGGCTTAAGGCGTCGCCATTGCCGTCCCAGATGCTTGTACCGACATCGCCTATAACAGCACTAGGCCTGGCAAGCTCATTGGAATTGATGGCTGGGAAAATACTCGGGTGGCCCCGACCCGAGACATAAACGAGACCAATGCCGGAGGATTCAATGGCCTGAAGCAGACGCAGTTGGTCCTGCTTGGTCCCGCCAAGAAACGTGCCATCAAGATCCGTAAAAAGAAATTTCAAGAATATTTTTATAAATATAAATGGTTCAAAATACAGCAGGTTCGACCTGTAAAAGCCTGGTTTAACCCGTTGCTTGTTAGCCAGCCCTTGAGGTGACTGACATGAGTGCGGGTGAGTGATTCACCCAACACGCCTCGCAGTAATTACAACAGCATGCTTACTTATTCATTGTTCGTTGCTCGTTATTTGTGGCGCGCCCGGCAGGATTCGAACCCACGACCCCCTGGTTCGTAGCCAGGTACTCTATCCAACTGAGCTACGGGCGCGCAGTCCGTAGAAACAACGAAAGCCTTTGAAATCAAGCGCTACAGTGTACCACTGCCACTTGGCTGTGCCTCGCCCTCACTTGCTGCAAGTGCCGTCTTCATAAGATCGGCCATGGTTCTTGCCTCAATCTTGTCCATGATATTTGCACGATGGGCCTCAACGGTTTTAATACTGATGTTGAGGTCGTCTGCGATTTGTTTGTTGAGCCTACCGTAAACAATACGTTCGAGCACCTGCTGCTCACGGGGTGTCAGTCGGGCAAGAAGCTCCTTGGCGCGTTTTGCGCCATGGGTTTTTTCCTCATCATCACGCAGTTGCTGAAAGGCCTTGGCTACAAGCGCGCATAGCTGTTCGTCATTGAAGGGCTTTTCAAGGAAATCCACGGCACCTTTTTTCATGCTGTCGACGGCTAGGGGAACGTTGCCATGCCCCGTGATAAAAATAAGTGGAATGCGCAGGCCACGCTCAAGTAGCTCTTCGTGCAGCTCGGTTCCTGTCATTCCGGGCATTCGAACATCAAGAATGAGGCAGGCCATTTGATTTGAAATCTTAGGAAGGCTTGCGAGAAAGCGTTCGGCGCTCTCAAGCGAGGTGACTCGAAAGCCATTGGCCTCGAGAAGCCATCGCAACGAGTCGCGAACCGCCTCATCATCATCTACAACATAGACCATCTCAATCATTGTGTTTTCTCCGTGACAGGCGATCGCTCACTCTCGGTAACAGCCCCCAGTGGCAGGCTAAACTGAAAAAGGCAGCCACCCTCAGCATTGTCCTCAAACCAAAGCCGACCTTGGTGAGACTCAATGATAGACCGACATATGTTTAGACCCATGCCCATGCCCTCGGTCTTTGTTGTGTAGAAGGAGTCAAAAATGTGGTCCCGCACCTCTGGGGCCATGCCCTTACCATGATCACGGACGGCAAAAACAATTTGGTCATCCCGGATTGTCACAAAAAGTGCCAGCTCTTTTTTTGGAGTGTCTTTCATGGAATCCATGCCGTTTTTCAAGAGATTCATTAGCACCTGCTCAATCAGTATGGGGTCCACGTTAATGGCAGGCAGGTTGGGGGCAATGGATTTCTTGATCGAGATACCCAAAGACTGAGCGTCGATTTCAGCCAGTCCGAGGGCATCGGCAATAATTGCCGAGGGGTCAACAAATTTTCTTATCGGGTCGCTTCGCTTTACGAAACTTCGTATCCGGCGTATCACTTGGCCTGCCCGTTCCGCTTGTCTTGCAGTTTTAACCAACATACCCTCGAGTTCTTCGCACGATAGGTTTTTGCCTCTTTGGGCCGCCGCGCGAACTTTTGCGACAGCCCCCATGGTGTAGTTCGATATAGCCGTTAAGGGCTGATTGAGCTCGTGGGCAAGCGACGAGGCCATCTCGCCCATATTAATTAAGCGCGAGGTCTGCTCAAGCCTCTCGTACTGCAGCCGTTGGTTTTCCTCAGCAATATGGCGTTGCGTAATGTCGGTTGCCACCACCAACTGCACCAAACGGCCGTCTACCCATTGAATGCTTCGGCTACGAACATCAAACCAGCGCTGCACGGCTGCGTTAAAAAACTCCCGGCTGTCGGCCCAGGGTGAGCGATGGGCCGCACTCAGAAGCCTGTGGCCAATTTCTAAAGAGTCGCCGAACCATTTGCGATACGCCTCATTGGCAAAAAGCAGCTCGTCCTCTGGCGCGGGTGGGGCAACCGACACCGCCGCATCAAGGGATTGCAGCACTGTAATGAAGCGTTCCTGCGCCTGTGCAAGCTCTGCCCGAATACGGCTTGGCTCGGTGATGTCAGTGACCGAGGTCATCCATCCGGCCTGAAGCCCATCTGGGCCTCGTAAAGGCGAGGTGTACATACGGCAGATCAGTCGCCGCCCGTCACTGTGCATGACATTGACCTGGGTGTTGACCTGTTTTAAGTCACCCTTAAGTAGCCTTTTTAAGTTGACCTCAAGCTGGCGCCGCTCCTCCGGGGGCCAGTAAGGGAAGGGTGGTTCGGCACCTACCAAAGACTCTTGAGGTAGGCCGACAATTCGGCAAAAGGCCGGGTTGACATAGGTGATGCGCCCATCCGAGGCGATGGTACGCATACCGGTTGGCATGGAGTCTTCCATGGCTCGACGGAAGGCGATTTCCCGCAATAACTCTTGCTCGGCGCGGGGGTGACCTGGGCGTAGAAAGCTTAACAGCCACTCTTTCATGAAACACAGTGTAACGGGGTTTAAGCACTAGGCTGGTCACATTTCTTAATGTGAAATGTTATGCCGCATCGCGAAAATTCGCTTGCTTGAGAGAAAAAAGCCTCGGACAATCAGGGGATTGCAAAAGGAGACTTCTCTATGTCCACGCTTCCTCCTCACGTCAGCCAGCAGGTCCATACCGCCGCAGACACCGATCCCCAGGAGACCATTGAATGGCGTGAGGCCCTTGAAGCCGTCATTGCCCGCGAGGGGCCTGAACGGGCGCGCTTTCTTGTTGAGACCCTTATTGACGAAACGCGCAGGGCCGGAGGCTTTATCCCGTTTTCGGCCAACACCTCCTACGTAAATACCATCCCGGTCGCCCGAGAGGAGCATTGCCCTGGCAACTTGGAGTACGAGGAGCGTCTGCGATCTTGGATGCGCTGGAATGCAATGGCCATGGTGGTACGTGCCAATCGTCATGACGGCGATCTTGGAGGCCATATTTCAAGTTTTGCTTCTTTGGCCAATATGCTTGGTATTGGCTTTAATCATTTCTGGAAAGGCCCCGACCATCCTCAGGGTCAAGATCTTCTTTTTATTCAGGGGCATTCCAGTCCTGGGATTTACGCGCGCTCGTTTCTTGAAGGCCGCTTAACGGAGGATCATTTAAACAACTTCCGTCGCGAGGTCGATGGCCATGGCTTGTCAAGCTACCCTCATCCGCAGCTTATGCCCGAATTTTGGCAGTTCCCAACTGTCTCCATGGGTCTTGGCCCCATCATGGCCATCTACCAGGCGCGCTTTCTTAAATACCTGCATGCCCGAGGAATTACAGACACCGCTGAGCGGAAGGTCTGGGCCTTCTGCGGCGACGGCGAAATGGATGAGCCGGAGTCAATGGGGGCCATTGGTATGGCCTCGCGCGAGAAACTCGACAACCTTGTGATGGTGGTGAACTGCAACCTGCAGCGCCTTGATGGCCCCGTTCGAGGTAACGGCAAGATCATCCAAGAACTAGAGAGCGATTTCCGAGGTGCGGGCTGGAACGTTATAAAGGTGATCTGGGGCGGCTACTGGGATCCACTTTTAGCCATGGACCACGACGGCATTCTGAAAAAAGTCATGATGGATACAGTGGATGGCGAGTACCAGAACTACAAGGCCAATGACGGTGCCTATGTCCGTAAGCATTTCTTTGGTAAGCACCCCAAGTTATTGCAGCGTGTTGCCACCATGTCGGACGATGACATCTGGCGTTTGAACCGCGGAGGCCATGACCCTCACAAAATTTACTCCGCCTTCTCGGCTGCCTCCCGGCACAAAGGGCAGCCCACAGTGATTTTGGTGAAGACCATCAAAGGCTTCGGCATGGGTAAGGTGGCCGAGGGCCGCAACACGGCGCACCAGACAAAAAAACTCGATGACACCGCCATCAAGGAATTTCGTGATCGGTTTGGCATTCCTATCTCTGATGAGCAATTGGCATCCGTGCCTTTCCTTAAGCCGTCCGATGATTCACCAGAGATGAAGTACATGCAAGAACGCCGCAAGGCTTTGGGCGGCTATTTGCCGTCTCGCCGCGTAAAGGCTGAAGAGTCTTTGGTGGTTCCAAGCCTTGACGTCTTTGCTCCCGTACTTGAGCCAACCGCAGAGGGACGTGAAATTTCAACCACCCAGGCCTATGTGCGTTGCCTCACGCAGCTATTACGTGATAAGTCCCTAGGGCCTCGCGTAGTCCCTATTCTGGTGGATGAGGCACGTACCTTTGGTATGGAGGGATTGTTCAGACAAATTGGTATTTACTCTGTCGAGGGCCAGAAGTACGAGCCTGTAGACCGCGACCAAGTGATGTATTACCGCGAGGACATCAAGGGTCAGATTCTTCAAGAGGGCATTAACGAGGCAGGCGGCATGAGCTCGTGGATTGCGGCAGCAACGTCCTACTCCACCAACAACCGCATCATGATCCCCTTCTACATTTATTACTCCATGTTCGGCTTGCAGCGGGTGGGCGACCTCGCATGGGCGGCAGGTGATATGCGTGCACGAGGCTTTTTGCTGGGAGGAACGGCAGGCCGCACCACGCTTAATGGCGAAGGCTTGCAGCACGAGGATGGACACAGCCAAATTCTCGCCTCAGCCATACCCAATTGCGTGTCCTACGACCCCACCTTTGGTCACGAGGTTGCCGTGATTCTTCACAGCGGCTTAAAGCGTATGGTTGAGCATCAAGAAGATGTGTTCTTCTATCTCACGCTCATGAACGAGAATTATGAGCATCCCGGTCTTGTTAAGGGAACAGAAGACCAGATTCTTAAGGGTATGTACCTTCTGAAGTCTGTGGGTGAGAAGAAAGCCAAACAGCGCGTTCAGCTAATGGGTAGTGGCACCATACTTCGAGAGGTTATTGCCGCAGCAGACCTTCTTGCGGCCGACTTTGGCATTGCCAGCGACATCTGGAGTTGCCCAAGTTTTAATGAACTACGCCGTGAAGGGCTTGATGCCCAACGCTATAACCTGCTGCATCCCACCAAAAAGCCCCGTATGGCCTTCGTCACCCAGCAGCTAGAGGGTCACGAGGGCCCTGTGGTTGCAGCAACCGACTACATGAAGACTTTTGCCGACCAGGTTCGACCTTTTATTCCTGAAGGACGTCGCTACACCGTTTTAGGTACCGACGGCTTTGGCAGGTCCGACACCCGTGCGAAGCTTCGTGAGTTCTTTGAGGTGGATCGCCGCTATGTGGCTATTGCTGCGCTCTACAGCCTTATGCAAGACGGCGCGTTGGATGCAAAGGCTGTTGACGCGGCCATTAAGAAGTACGGAATCAACACCGAGCGGTCGAACCCCGCAATGGTTCTTTAAGTCATCTCATTAAAGGAAGGCATGCCAATGGCACACATTGAGATCAAGGTTCCGGACATTGGGGACTTT
>JAURFZ010000003.1 GCA_030834045.1 Burkholderiales bacterium | reverse complement strand
AAGGCTTGTGGTGATGCGCCCTTCCAGCACGTCAATGGGTACGCGCTCAGTCTTGCGATGCGCTACTGCCGAGAAGGCCTTTGCGGGCTTAAGCGCTGGCTCAATGTTCGATATGTACATCTCGGTGGTGAGCCGCGCGATGTCGTTTTGCTTATAGGCATCATGCAGCGTTTGACAGAGGTCTCGCAGCCCAACGCGTTCGTACTGTGGATGCTTCGCGCAGAACTCAGGAATGACCCGCCACATGGGCTGGTTCTTGTCGTAATCGTCTTTGAACTGCTGAAGCGCCGTAAGCAGGGTGTTCCAACGACCTTTTGTAATGCCGATGGTGAACATAATAAAAAAGGAGTAAAGCCCGGTTTTCTCAACAATAACGCCATGCTCGGCCAGGTACTTGGTGACTACGGAGGCCGGGATGCCCTGGACATCGAACTCGCCCTTAATGTTTAGGCCTGGCGTTACGATGGTCGACTTTATGGGGTCCAGCATATTGAAGCCCTCAACAAGGCCCTCAAACCCGTGCCAGTCGTCATCGGGCTTGAGAATCCATTGGTCGCGCTGGGCCATGCCATCGGAGTCGGCCTGCACGTCTTCAGGCCCCCAGACCTTAAACCACCAGTCTTTGGGGCCGAACTCTTCTTCAACCTTACGCATGGCGCGGCGAAAATCCATGGCTTCGACAAGGCTTTCTTCAACCAGCGCTGTACCGCCCGGGGGCTCCATCATGGCCGCTGCCACATCAAGCGAGGCAATAATGGCGTACTGCGGGCTTGTGCTGGTGTGCATTAGGTAAGCCTCGTTAAACAGGTCGCGATCAAGGGTTCGCGTCTCCGACTCTTGCACCAGAATCTGCGAGGCCTGCGACAGGCCGGCAAGAAGCTTGTGGGTGGACTGGGTGGAAAAGACCATGGGCCCTTTGGACCTTGGCCGGTCGCGCCCAATGGCATGCATGTCTTTGTAGAAATCGTGAAAGGCTGCATGGGGTACCCAGGCCTCATCAAAGTGCAGGGTATCAATCCAGTCGCCAAGCACAGCCTTAATCATTTCGACGTTATAAAGCACGCCATCGTAGGTGCTTTGTGTAATGGTAAGAATGCGCGGCTTGGCTACGCCCTCGCGCTCGGCTCGCTCCCAGTTCTCGCGCGCAAAGGGATTGGCCTTAATCTTTTCAAGAATAGTCTCAGGCTGAAATTCGCTTAAGGGAATGGGGCCAATGATGCCCAGGTGATTGCGGGTGGGCATGAGAAACACAGGCACGGCCCCCGTCATCGTGATGGCATGCAAGACACTCTTGTGGCAGTTTCGATCTACAACAACAATGTCGCCTGGGGCAACGGCGGCGTGCCAGACGACCTTGTTACTGGTGCTTGTGCCGTTGGTGACAAAAAAGCAATGGTCGGCATTAAAAATACGGGCGGCATTGCGCTCGGAATCTGCCACCGGACCGGTGTGGTCGAGCAACTGGCCAAGCTCGTCGACCGCGTTACAGACATCGGCCCGCAGCATGTTCTCGCCGAAGAACTGGTGAAACATCTGCCCCACAGGTGACTTTAAAAAGGCAACGCCACCGGAGTGCCCGGGGCAGTGCCAGGAATACGACCCGTCTTGGGCATAGTGAAGAAGAGCCCGAAAGAAGGGCGGTGCAAGACAGTCAAGGTATGACTTCGCCTCACGAATAATGTGGCGGGCCACGAACTCCGGGGTGTCTTCAAACATATGAATAAACCCGTGAAGCTCGCGCAGGACATCGTTCGGAATGTGGCGCGAGGTGCGCGTTTCGCCGTAGATGTAAATGGGGATTTCGGCATTACGAAACCGAATCTCGCTTACAAAGGCCCGTAGGTTTCGCAGGGCGTGGGCGGTTTCTTCTTTGGAGCCGCTTCCAAACTCTTCATCATCAATTGACAGAATAAAGGCCGAGGCCCTGGACTGTTGCTGCGCAAACTGAGAGAGGTCCCCGTAGCTGGTCGCCCCCAGAACCTCCATGCCCTCTTTCTCCAGAGCGTCAGCCAGGGCGCGAATGCCCAGGCCCGAGGTGTTCTCGGAGCGGAAGTCTTCGTCGATGATGACGATGGGGAATCGAAATTTCATCCCGAGTACCTTTCTTGTCTGGAGGTCAGTCCGGTTAGGTTTGAGTCAACTTAGGATGGTAGGTCAATTTCCCTCAGTTGCACGTGGAGATTGAGGTTGGAGACCTTCTGTGGGGGTTAGCACTCTCAATAAGGGAGTGCTAAAATAATGATCAAGGAGGACAGTACCCATGACCTTTTTAGCTTCGAATGCACTGACGCTGCCTCAACTCTCGCCCGCAGCTAACCTCGATGGCTACCTTCGGGCTGTACAGCAGTTTCCTTTGCTCTCGCTTGAGCGCGAGCAATCGCTTGCACTGAAGTACCGCACGCTTGACGACCTTGAGGCCGCGCGTGAACTTGTGCTCTCGCATCTGCGGCTCGTGGTGGCGGTGTCGCGCCAGTACCTAGGCTATGGCCTGCCTCAGGCCGACCTCATTCAGGAAGGCAATCTGGGCCTAATGAAGGCAGTGAAACGGTTTGACCCCACACGCGGCGTGCGGCTTGTCTCGTTTGCCCTGCACTGGATTAAGGCCGAAATTCACGACTACATACTTCGCAACTGGCAGCTTGTGAAGGTGGCCACAACGAAGGCCCAGCGCAAGCTTTTTTTCAATTTGAGGTCCCTCAAGCGCGCCCTGGGTGCCGAGCAGTCCGTGTCAACCGAACAGGCCCAGCAGATTGCCAAAGAACTCTCTGTTAGCGCCGAAGAGGTGATGGAAATGGATAGGCGGCTTGCGGGCGGCGACACCCCGCTTGAACTGCCCAATGAAGACGGCGAATGGGCCGGCCCTATTGCCAACCTCGCCGCTGAAAACGCAGACCCTGCCTCCATTGTGGCTGAGGCCCAAGATCAGCGGGTTCAGGCCGAAGGCCTTCAGAAAGCCTTGCAGTCACTTGATGAGCGAAGCCGCGCCATTGTGGCGGCCCGTTGGCTTGCTGACCCCGATGATAAGGCGCCCACCTTGCACGAACTTGCAGATCGGTATGGCATTTCTGCCGAGCGGGTGCGTCAGATCGAGGGGCAGGCGTTTAAAAAGCTTCGTGGCTTCATGGTCGAGCCTGCCTAGCTTTTTTGCTGGAAATTCACCTCTTGTTGATTAAGAGGTGAATTTCTATTTCACCTCAAGCAGTTCCACATCAAAAATAAGTGTCGCGTTTGGCGGAATAACGCCACCCGCCCCGCGCGCTCCGTAGCCCAGTTGAGGGGGAATAATTAGGGTGCGCTTGCCGCCCACCTTCATGCCTGCTACACCCTGATCCCAGCCGGCAATGACGCGGCCCGCGCCCAGAGGAAAGTTAAATGGGCTGCCCCGGTCGACCGAGCTGTCGAACTTTTTGCCCTTGCCATCACCCGCCGTGCTGGTGTAAAGCCAGCCCGAGTAGTGCACAAAAACATTCTTACCGGTAATGGCCTCGACACCTGAGCCAATGGTGCGGTCGATCTTGACAAGGGCCTGCACAGGCTCTTTAGGAAGCTCTGCAGCGAGGGGTCCCGGCACAAGGGCGGGGGCCGCACCCAATCCGAACATAGATACGAGCAACTGAAGTAGACGGTTTTTCATGGTCGTTTTACGTAAGAATGGCAGGGGCCCATTGAAGGGGCTAAATACATGGATCCTCAAGAGCGTACTACGAAAATGCTGGGCGCTTTGCCTTGCAAGCCTCTTGTTATTTCCCGCTGTGGGCCAGGCTTCAGTGCCCGCGGGAGTCGCGTACTAGCTTTTAGCCATTAATTCGCGCGGGCCACAGCTAGAAGCAAAGGGCCTGACCTCAGACTTTTGCAAAACCCTTTGTAGTTTAGTCTAGACTATTTTTCATAGTTCTATAAAATGGTCAGAATGAAACGAGATTTACTCAAGAGAATTAGTAGCGACCTTGATCGGAAGATGGTCTTCTTATCCGGCCCACGTCAGGCAGGAAAGACAACCTTAGCCAAGCAGATTGCGGGGCAGTTCAATCGCTATCCAGGTGCCCAGGTTCTCAACTGGGATGTTCCACAGGATCGCTCTATTATTTTCAACCGTAGCTGGTCTCCTTCAGCAGGCCTTGTGGTCTTTGATGAACTCCACAAAATGAAAGGCTGGAAACCCTGGTTAAAGGGTGTGTTTGATGGAAGGCCGAGCCATCAAACCTATATGGTTACAGGCAGTGCGCGCTTGGATGCTTTTCGACAGGCGGGCGAGTCACTGGCGGGTCGTTATTTCTCCTGGCGACTGCATCCTGTTAGTGTCGAGGAGTGGCTTGCTAGTGAAGGCGGAACCCCAGCGGAGGCCTTGCATCGCATTTTAGAGCGCGGCGGCTTTCCCGAGCCTTTGCTTGCTAACTCCGCAAGGGATGCACAACGATGGCGGCGCTTGTACTTAGAAGGCCTCGTGCGCGAAGACGTTCTAGAGTTTTCACGCATCCATGAGGTTCGTGCCATGCGGCTCTTTGTTGACATGCTTCGGTCGCGAGTGGGGTCCCCCGTTTCACTGGCGTCCATCTCTCGAGATCTTCAGGTCTCGCCCGCGACCCTTGCGAAGTATCTTGAGATTCTTGAAGCGCTTTATGTGGTTTTTACCGTGAGGCCCTTTCATCGAAACATTGCCCGTGCCTTACTGAAGGAGCCCAAGGTTTACTTTTACGATATTGGCATGGTGGATGAGAAGCTTGGCGATGGCGGCGCCAGGTTTGAGAACGCCTGTGCGGCAATGCTTCTAAGGCAGGTGCACCAGGTTCAGGACGAACAAGGCAGAGATCTTCAGCTGCAGTACATCCGTGACAAAGAGGGCCGAGAAATTGATTTTGTTGTCTCTGAGAACGATGCTCCCCTATTAGTTGCCGAGGCCAAACTTACAGAGAACTCCATTTCAAATCTGCTGGCCAGTGTTGCCGACCGCTTCCCGGATGCAAAAACCTGGCTGGTCGTGCGCCACCTTCGGAACAAAGAGCAACGTGGGTCCATTTCGATTGAGCCCGCGGCAGACTGGCTTGCCGAGCTAAGTGCCAAGTTTTAATCTCTAACTCAGCCTGCGTTCGAAGAGGGCAAAACGAACTGGAAACGCAACTCCGATCCCTGCGAGCTTAACAAGAGCCTTGGATCAAAAAGAAAATCGCGCCGGTTGCGGGGGTGGTTGGGCAGGTAAAGCTGGGTGGTAAGAACTCGTCCGCTTTTACCCTGCACCTTGACGTGAAAGTGGGGGGTGCGGCCCGGGTACTCACCCGGCACGAGGGTTTCAAGCAGAAACTCGCCCTTGTTATTGGTGTACTGATGTCCCCGAAGCCTGTAGCCTTCGTTGTCGTAACGACCCTTGTCATCGCACTGCCAGAAGTCAAGCAGTGCTCCCGCTATTGGCCGACATGAGGCATCAACAACCTGGCCAATAAGCCTCATGCGAGCTGCCTTCATGTCAGGTGTAATAAGGCTGGTTCGCTCGGGCGATAGGGGGGTGAAGAAGGGTCCCTCCATTTGGGGCGGAGTTTGTTTGCCGCAACTGGGAGTGAGGGCTTGTTGTGCAAACGATTTTCGGCTGGTAAGAATGGCTGGGGAGGCCACGCCAACCGCTAGCATAAGGGCGCTGAAGCCCTTAAGCATTTCTCGACGAGGTTTATGACGATGGTTCATAGTGCACGTATAGTTTTCCACGCAATAGTAGTCTTGGCCCTGCAGGTACCGGGCCGTGTCGCCCTCTTTTTTGTGGGGCTTTTTGTCCTAACGCTAGGCTCAGCCATGGCAATTGAAGAACCCAGGTATGAAGTCCTCGTAACTGACGGCCCTTTTGAGCATCGGCTCTATGCGGGCTTTGTCGTTGCAGAGACAGAGCTTTCAGGCGATTTCGATTCTGCAAGTCGCAAGGGTTTTCGTCGTGTGGCGGGCTATATTTTTGGTGGTAACCAGGCCGACTCGGGCGATAGTCGGAAGATAGCAATGACCGCTCCGGTGACCGTTGAGCCCAAAGACGATGGATGGCGACTGCACTTTGTAATGCCAAGTAGCGAGGACATTGCCAGCCTTCCTAAGCCCACCGACCCTTCTGTGAAAATTCGCAAGGTGCCACCACACGAAGCGGCGTCCGTGCGCTTTAGCGGCTGGACCACTGAATCGGCGATTGCGGACCAGACTGCGAAATTAAGGGCCTGGTTAGAGGCGCGGGGCTTGGTTGAAAAAGGGCCACCCCAGGTAGCGCGTTACAACGACCCCTTTACCCTGCCTTGGCGCCGGCGCAACGAGATTCTTATTTCGGTACAGAAGAGTTCCGGCCGTCCGAACCCCTAGGTTCGTTATGTTGTCAAGGCACAAGACAAGCTCAATACATGGTCAGAGGCTCGATAAAGCCCTCGGAAAAGTGCCAGGCAGCAAGATGTTGGAGTTGACGTTCTGGATGTCGGTGTGGCCACAAAAGGCCATGGTGACGTCGAGCTCTTTATGGATGATTTGCAGAGCCTTGGTTACACCCGCTTCGCCCATTGCGCCCAGGCCGTAGACCATGGCGCGGCCGATCATGGTGCCCTTGGCGCCCAACGCCCAGGCCTTAAGCACGTCTTGGCCGCTGCGAATACCGCCGTCCATCCAGACTTCAATTTGGTCGCCCACTGAGGCCACGATGGCCGGCAGGGCTTCGATGCTGCTGGGCGCGCCATCGAGCTGGCGGCCGCCATGGTTACTCACCACAAGTGCGTCGGCGCCGCTGGCCACGGCCAACTTGGCGTCTTCGGTGTCCATGATGCCTTTTAAGATCAGCTTGCCGCCCCATTGCTTTTTGACCCAGGCCACGTCTTCCCAGTTGAGAGTCGGGTCAAACTGCTCGTTGGTCCACGAGGCCAGCGACTTCATATTGGACACGGCTTTGACATGGCCCACCAGGTTGCCGAAGGTATGGCGGCGGGTGCCAGCCATGCCCAGACACCAGCGTGGCTTGGTCATTAGGTTAATGATGTTGGCAAACGTGGGGCTAGGTGGCGCGGTGAGGCCGTTTTTGAGGTCTTTGTGGCGTTGGCCAATGACTTGCAAGTCGAGTGTGAGCACCATGGCGCTCACGTTGGCGGCTTTGCAGCGGTCAATCATGCGGGCCATGGCCTCGCGGTCGCGCATCATGTAGAGCTGAAACCAAAACGGCGCTTGGGTGTGGGCCGCGATGTCCTCGATTGAGCAGATGCTCATGGTCGATAGGGTGAAGGGGATGCCAAACTTTTTGGCGGCCATGGCCGCATGCATTTCGCCATCGGCGTGCTGCATACCGGTCAAGCCCACAGGGGCAATGCACACGGGCATTTTGGTCTCGATGCCCACCATCTTGGTGCTGGTGCTACGGTTTTCCATGTTCACTGCTACGCGCTGGCGCAGCTTGATTTTTTGGAAGTCGTCTTCGTTGGCGCGGTAGGTACTTTCGGTCCACGAGCCGCTGTCGGCGTAGTCATAAAACATGCGCGGCACGCGTTTTTCAGCTAGAACGCGCAGGTCTTCGATGGTGGTAATAACGGGCATGGGTTGTCCTTAACACCCTTTCGTGTGGGTGATGCAATGCATCCTATCGTATCCTCGGCGGCGCGCCCTTCCCCCAAGGCCGCCTACAAAACCTGCGGCCTGAAGAATTGGGTTGATGAAACCGTTATCACTCAGTCCACGGGCTGGTCGTCTTTGAACCTGCCAGTGAAAACTTTGCCACTGGAAGACGTGAAGGTTCCGTAGCCGTTTAAGCGCCCCTGACTGAATTCGCCAAAGTACTTGTCACCATTGGCCCATCTGAAAATGCCCAGACCTGAAAATCGATCTTCTTTGAATTCTCCGACGTACTTGTCGCCATTGGCGAAGGTAATTGTGCCTTGACCACTTCTTTGGTTGTTGCGCCACTCCCCAGCATATTTGTCGCCGTTGGTGTAACTTAAACTTCCTATTCCTTCCTTCAACCCATTCACAAAGTAACCCACATAGGACTCACCGCTTGTTAAAACAAGGGACCCCTGCCCGTGGTATTTACCTTCCCCACTTAACCCGCCTTCGTACTCGCCTGTGGCGCAACTTGTAACTGTCAATGCCAGTAGGGCTACCACAAAGGCTCGTTTGGACCAAGGGTAATTGAAGACACTCGTGTTCATGGGTTACTCCGCCTAAGATATCCCTAATGGGATGTGTAACATTTTCCTGGAATGAAGAAAAGGGAATGCTGGCGATTAAATGCGCCTTGGATCTTAGACGTTAAAACGGAAGTGCATGACGTCGCCGTCCTTCACTACGTAGTCCTTACCCTCTAGCCGCATCTTGCCTGCCTCCTTTGCGCCGGGCTCTCCCTTGCCGGCAATAAAATCGTGAAAGCCAATGACTTCTGCCCGTATAAAGCCGCGTTCAAAGTCGGTGTGAATAACGCCTGCGGCCTGTGGTGCTGTGGCGCCAATGCGCACGGTCCAAGCGCGCACCTCTTTTACACCGGCGGTGAAATAGGTTTGTAAGCCGAGAAGGCTAAAGGCTGCCCGTATTACGCGATTAAGCCCGGGCTCTTGCATGCCCATATCGGCCAAGAAGACCTGCTTGTCTTCATCGGGCATGTCGGCAATTTCTGCCTCTACGGCCGCGCAGATTGCAACCACAGGTGCGCCCTGGGTGGCTGCAAACTGGCTGAGCCTCTCGAGGTGGGCATTGTTGGTGAAACCGTCCTCTGCAACATTCGCTACATACATGGCGGGCTTTGCGGTGATGAAGAAAAACTGCCGAAGCAGCGACCATTCCTCGGGGCTAAGGTCAAGCCCACGAATGGGCTTAGCCAGATTCAGTTCGGCCTGGCATTTCTCGAGCACCGCAACCACTCGAGTCGCGTCTTTGTCTCCGGCGCGCGCCGGCTTCATGGCTTTTGCAAGCTGCTTCTCAAGGCCTGCGAGATCGGCCAGTGCCAGTTCGGTTGCAATGGTTTCAATGTCTGCAAGGGGGTCAACACGACCATTTACATGCACAACATTCTCGTCATCAAAGCAGCGCACGACATTCACAATGGCGTCGGTCTCGCGAATGTTGGCAAGAAACTGGTTGCCAAGGCCCTCGCCCTTGCTTGCTCCGGCAACAAGCCCAGCGATGTCAACAAACTCAACGGTTGCAGGCATGATGCGCTCAGGTGAAACAATGCTGGCAAGCTGGCCAAGCCTGGGGTCGGGTAGCTCAACAATGCCGGTGTTGGGCTCGATGGTGCAAAAAGGGTAGTTCTCTGCGGCAATTCCTGCCTTGGTCAGGGCATTAAACAGGGTGCTCTTTCCCACATTGGGAAGGCCTACGATTCCACATTGAAGCGCCATAGCGAATTACCTTTGATGGGTTTATGTTGATGAGTGCAGCGCAAGCTGGGCTTTATCAAAACGTCCGTTAAGAATATCGGGCATGGCCTGAAGGCTTCGATCGATGGCGGCTTGAATAAGCGCCTGTTCGTTTGCCGAGGGGCGATGAAGAACGAAGTCGGCAACCTCTTGCGCAAGACCAAGGCTACGCGGGTGGCCAATGCCGAGCCGAAGTCTCCAGAAGTCTGGCGTGCTTAGGTGCTGGGCGATACTGCGAACGCCATTGTGCCCGCCGTGACCGCCACCCTTTTTTAAACGAATGTCGCCTGGTGCAATATCGAGCTCATCGTGCACAACCAAAATGGCATCTGCTGGAATTTTGTAGAACTGCACAAGGGCATTAACCGCACGTCCCGAGTCGTTCATGTAGGTGGTTGGCTGGCAGCAAAAAACGGACGAGGCCAGCCGTTGAAGACGGCAAGAAAAGCGCGGTTCGTCATGCCATGCGGTGGGCGCGAAACCGGTGAGCGACTGGGGCAGACCATGCAGCCTTTCGGCCAGCCTAAAGCCAACATTGTGACGATGGTCCTCGTAGCGGGGCCCGGGATTGCCGAGCCCCACGATGAGCTGAATGGACGGCGTCAAATCACCTTAGACAGCTTAAACGGGCTTAGCGGCCTCACCGCCCGGTGCTGCCGCATCGTCGGTCGATGATGATGCCCCGCCGACCTTGGATGCTGTGGCCACCACGGGGTTGTCCTGCCCGTGCGTTATTAAGACAACGCCTGCAGGCAATTGGATATCACTGACATGCACGGGATGCGCGGTTGTAAGGTTGGAGAGGTTGACCTCAAGAAATTCGGGAAGGTCTTGGGGTAAACAGGAGACCTCGAGGTCGTTCAGCACATGACTGACCATGGCCCCTTCAAGCTTCACCGCGGGCGAATTTTCCTGGCCAATAAAGTGCAAGGGCACGCGGGTATGAAGCTTTGAGTTTGCATCCACCCTTTGGAAGTCAACGTGCAGAACCTGTGCCCTGAATGGGTGCATCTGAAAGTCTCTTAGAAGGACCTGTTCAGACTTTCCATCGAGCTCAAGGTTAAGGATGGACGAGTGAAAAGCCTCGACCTTTAAGGCAAGAAGAATAGGGTTGTGGTTCATTTCAATGGAGATGGGCTGAGCCGCACTGCCATAAACAATACCTGGCACCTTGCCGCTACGACGAAGGCGGCGGCTCGCACTCGTACCTTGCGTTTCACGGCGGTTTGCCACCACGTGGGAGGTGGAAATTTTCATGGAATGTCACTCCGGTTAATCGTTTAAAAGGGCTCGTTGGGCCGCGACCAGCGCCAACGCAAAAGCCCTCTATTCTAGCAGACCGAAAGGCTATTCCAGAAAAAGTGAGCTTACGGAATCGGACTTGGCGATTCGTATGATGGTCTCTGCCATGAGGCCTGCACAGGAAATAACCCGAATGCGCTCGCATGCGGCTGTCTCGAGGTCAAGGGGGATGGTGTCCGTGACCACCAGTTCATCGAGGTCAGACTGCTCAACCCTTTGTGCGGCGCCACCCGATAAAACAGGATGTGTGCAATAGGCGACAACGCGCGAGGCGCCATTGGCCTTTAGCGCGGCAGCCGCCTTGGTGAGTGTTCCGGCCGTGTCCACCATGTCATCCATGATGATGCAGGTGCGGCCCTCGACATCGCCAATAATGTTCATGACCTCTGACACATTGGCCTTGGGCCGACGCTTGTCGATAATGGCGAGATCGGTGTCGAGCTCTTTAGCAAAGGCTCTGGCCCGAACCACGCCACCAACATCGGGCGAGACCACCATCACGTCGCGGTAGTCGTGCTTCCAGATATCGCCCAAAATAATGGGGGCCGCATAAATGTTGTCAACGGGGACATCGAAAAAACCTTGGATCTGATCGGAGTGCAGGTCCATGGTGAGCACGCGGTTAACACCCACCGACTGCAGCATGTTGGCCACGACCTTTGCACTAATTGGCACACGGGCCGAGCGCACCCTGCGGTCTTGGCGGGCGTAACCAAAATAAGGAATGGCCGCCGTAATTCGGCTTGCCGAGGCGCGACGAAGTGCGTCGACCATCAGCATCACTTCCATAAGATGATCGTTTGCCGGGCATGAGGTGGACTGCAGCACAAAGACATCGCGCCCGCGGACATGCTCAAGTATTTCGATGGTGGCCTCGCCGTCTGAAAACCGCCCCACATTGGCGCGGCCCAAAGGAATAGAAAGGCATTTGGCAACGTCGGAGGCAAGCCTAGGATTGGCATTGCCCGTGAACAACATGATGCCTTCGGCAGGGGAGCCGGTGTTGTTAAGGCGGTCGGCCATGTGGGGCGTCTCGGTTCGGGTGGGTAGTCTTAGCATGAACGGGCTTTGAAGTGGCTGGGGAGGAAGGACTCGAACCCTCGAATGCCGGAATCAAAATCCGGTGCCTTAACCAACTTGGCGACTCCCCAGCGATAGAACCACCATCAAAACTCCAATCGTACTGGATTCGACTGCATTTTATAAATACGCCTGCACCGCGCGCATGCCACGAAACCGTTGGCTACTTGCCGGCTGTGAGACAAGCCATTGCGTGATTCTCTCGGCCTGGGCCTGCGATTCGCAGCTGCAAAAAAGCGACGATCCGCTGCCCGACATGCGCACGGCCTCGGGGGGCAGCCCTTGAAGACCGGCAGCCCGCACAAGCAGCTCAAGGTCGATGCGCAGTTCGGGGAAAAGTTCAAAGGCAACCTCAGAGAGATCATTGCGCCCAAGGGTCCAGACCGACTGCTCGAGCGCGGCCTCAATCGCATCTTCTCCGAGTGCTGGGTTGTTGCGTCGCAGGTTTTTGTCTTGAAAAATACGGGCGGTGGCAACTTCAACACGAGGTACGGCAACGACAAAATGCCTTGCCTTGGGCACAAGCCTGCGCAGCGTCTCGCCAATGCCGGTTACGAGTGCTGGCCCAGTGCGAAGAAAGAAGGGGACATCGGCCCCTAGCCCGAGCCCAAGCTCAGCAAGCTCCGTGTTGCTAAGGCTAATCTGCCAGAGTTCTTGCAGGCCTTTTAGGCAGGTGGCCGCATCGGAACTGCCTCCGCCTAAGCCGGCGCCATGAGGAATCGATTTATGAATGAAAATGTCGCATCCCAGTGAAGGCCGCATAAGGCCCTGGGACATCGCAACCGCCTTAAGCTGCCTGGCTGCCTTGATGCAGATGTCGTCTTCGGCGGGCCAGGGGTGACTGGAACGACGTTCAATGGCTCCGTCATGAGTGGGTGTTATTTCAATTTCATCGCACCAGTTAATTGGCACAAACAGGCTTTGAAGCAGGTGGTAGCCATCGCTTCGCTGGCCTGTCACGTGCAGGAAGAGGTTGAGCTTGGCAGGCGCCTTTAGTTGCAGCATGGGTCAGCAACCAGTCGAAGTTCCATCCAGCCCTCCGCATTCTGAAGTCGCTTCACAATCGGCCTGGGGTTTGGCAAGGCCTGAAGCTCGGGCGCAAGCTCGTCAAGTAAAGAGAAAAAAGCAGCCAGACTCTTAGCCTCAAGCCCGATGTGTGAGGCCCAGTGATCGAGTGCCGCCTCCATAACCGGCGCGCCCTTCTGGTCAAAGACCTGCCAGCCTGCATGGGCGCTGGCAGTAGAGTCGAGGCGTTTACCAGCTTGGTGAGTCACCGAGTCGGGGGCACGCACTCGCCCAAGCCCCGCCTGAAGTTCACCCCAGGGATTCTGAAACTCCAGCAACTCTGGGCCTGTTCCGCCTTTGGGCTGTCGCCAGTCAAAACGTCCCTGAACTGGCTCGTTAAGAAAAGAGGCGTTAAGAGCAAAGCGGCCCGTGAACTGCAGATGATTCGAGGCAAAGGTCTGCGCCTGAAGGGCCTGAAAAGAGGCAAGTGGGCCTTGTTGGGAGGGGGTTGTTGCGCAGGCTCCAAGCAAGGTGCAGAAACAGACCGCGGTTATTCCCGAGAATTTCAAGGTAGGCGGTCAGGGTGGGTCAGACGGGTCTAGGGCCTCGGAGAGCGGGTCTGATAAAACAGCCTTTTGGGCGATACCCAGCCGAGACAGGGTCTCTCTGAGCACCGTATTCTGGGGGTCGTGGCTTAGCCCCAGGCGAAAGACAGCCAGGGCCTCGTCGGCCCGAGACAACTGCCAGAGCACCTCCCCAAGGTGCGCCGAAATTTCGGCATCGGGCTGGCGCTCGTAGGCACTGTAGAGAAACGGCAGAGCGTCTTTGGGCATGCCCTTGCGAAAATAGACCCAGCCCATGCTGTCGAGAATATGGGGGTCGTTGGGCAGCAGTCGAAGGGCCTGTTCAATAAGTACCTTCGCTTCGGGCAGGCGCTGGTTGCGATCGGCAAAGCTGTAGCCCAAGGCGTTCAGGGCATGGGCATGCTTGGGTTCTTTGGCAATGAGGCTACGAAGCAGGCGTTCCATTTCACTGAAATTCTGGGCGCGTTCGTAGAGCATGGCCCGCGTGTAGAGCAGCTCGGGCCGAACGGAATGCTCGAGCGCCACCGCCTCAAGTAAGGCAACAGCCTTGGCCGGGTCTGGCCCCCGGGAGGAGAGTGCAGCCAGCCGGTCGTAGAAGGCAACAAGGTCGGGCTCGCCCGCCTCTTTGGCCTTTGCCCGTCGCGCGAGAAGGCTTTGCTGAAGGTCGTTATGAAAGCCAAGAAGCATCTGCAGGGAATCGACTGTGTCTTGGGCCTCGGCAGATTCGGGCTTTGCCTTGAGCCAAATCAGCCCCGCATCTAAGGCCTGTCTGGGTGCTCGGCCATTGAGCGCCAGTCGGCAGGCGCGCTCAGCAACGGCGGCATCGTTTGTTCGTTGGGCAAGGCTAAGGTAGGTTGCCAAGGCCACACCCTGCTCACCTTGTTGAAGGGCAAGCTCACTTGCCAGAATTTGAAACACAATGCTTGCAGGCGATGGTTCGGTGCTGGCCGAGGGCCCCTGCGATGTCTGAGCTGCAAGACTAAGGCTAAGGCAAAGCCCTGCCCCAAGGGTCGCGCCCTGACATAGACGAGTCAGCTTTGTCCAGGCACGAACGGGCTGCGGTCGGTGCGATTGGGGTGTGAACATTCGGTAACAATATAGGAATTTAGGCCAAATGCATGCCAGAACTACCGGAGGTTGAAGTGATTTGCCAGGGTCTGCAGCCCCTGGTTGTGGGCAAAGCCATTGTCTCTGCAGGCTGCAGCGGGCAGCGACTGCGCACTTTCCAAGGCAAGCTTACAGGCTGGGACCTGGAGGGCGAGAAGGTTCAGGCCGTCTGCCGGCGCTCAAAGCACCTGGTTCTTATCCTCTCGCGAAGCATGCTTGGCCTTCACCTTGGCATGTCTGGCCAGCTCATCTGGCGCGCCCACAACGAGCCCATGCCCATTCACACCCATCTCTGGCTTTGTTTTTCCGGTCATCGGCTCGACTACGTGGACCCGCGTCGTTTTGGCGACCTCAAACGCCTCGAGCGTCCTGCAGGCCTGTCAGCAGGCGAGTTAGTGGCTGGACTCATGCGGGGTGCTTGGGATGCCTGGCTCTCGCCAGGCCCACTGGGCGCAGAGCCGTTGGCCCAAGGTTTCTCGGAGGACCTTCTTTTTAATGCAAGCCGTGGCGTTCAACAGGCCATCAAGCCATGGCTAATGCGCGGCCATGTGGTGGTTGGTGTGGGCAATATTTATGCAAGTGAGGCGCTCTACGCGGCAGGTATTCATCCTAATCGGCCTGCAGGACGGCTTTCGCGGGCGCGCTGCGCGCGACTGACGCATGAAGTTCAGAGCCAGCTTAGCGCTGCTATCAAGGCCGGGGGAAGTACGCTTCGAGACTTTCGTTCTGCCCATGGCCAGCCCGGCGACTATGGCCTTGCGCACAAGGTCTACGATAAAGAGGGAAAGCCATGTGTTGGCTGCGGCCGCCCCGTGCGCAGGCTTATTCAGGCCCAGCGCTCAAGCTTTTACTGCCCAGGCTGCCAGCACTGATGACCTTTGCCGAAGATCTCCTTGCATGGGGTCGTCTGCATGGTCGTCGGGGCATGCCGTGGCAGCAGACGACCAATGGAGTGCTTAATGTCTACTGGGTCTGGGTCTCTGAAGTGATGCTGCAGCAGACCCAGGTACAAACGGTTCAGCACTACTTTCTTGCCTTCATTCGGCGTTTTCCGAGCCGCAGGGCCCTGGCCGAGGCGGCTCTTGACGATGTACTTGCGGCCTGGAGCGGGCTGGGCTACTACCGTCGGGCTCGTAACCTGCATGCGGCTGCACGTCAGCTTGAATTGAATTACTCGCAGAACGACTGGCCAAGTAGCCGAGACGCCTGGCAGGCTTTGCCTGGCCTGGGCCGGTCAACGGCCGCTGCGATTGTGGCAAGTTGTTTTAACCAGCGTGAGGCCATTCTTGATGGCAATGTGAAGCGCGTTTTGGCACGGCAGGTCTGCGCCGAGCAGCCTTGGGGCTCTGCTGCGCTTGATCGTTTCTTGTGGGACGAGGCGCAGGCACGACTTCCCAGGCAGGCAGATGCGATGCCTCTTTACACCCAGTCGCTTATGGACCTCGGCGCTACTGTATGCCTGCCGCGGCGGCCCGACTGCGTACCCTGCCCTGTTTCAGTCTACTGCCAGGCCTTTCAGAGAAAGGCGAGCCTTGAATTTCCTCGACCAAAGCCTGCCAAGGCAAGGCCAGTGCGTCAGGCCCGTTGGCTGGTCATTGCCCAGCCAGACCCTCGCACTGGCGAGTTCAGACTTGGTCTGCAGCAGCAGCCGGAGGAGGGGGTCTGGGCAGGGCTTTGGAGCTTCCCAGCCCTTGACCCCAGTGCATTCATGCCAGAAGGCTGGGCGGAATGGGAGCGCTTTCAGCATGACTTCAGTCACTTTCGGCTGGCCGTAGGCCTTTGGATGCCCAAACCGCTTCTTAACGCCCTGGGCGAGGCAGGCTCAGTCCCATCCGTTCAGGATTCGGTGCCTGTGGCTTTCGGTTGTTCACCACCCACCTTTAAAACTATTACAGACTGGCTCGAGCAGGGTATTCCGAGCCCGGTGCGTCAAGTCCTTCTCAGGCTAGCCAAGTCCCTTCAGACTTAGCCCTCGGTGACGCACAAGGCAAGGCCACTGGCCATAGAACTTCTTGGCCAGCTGTTCGGCGCAGTAGACCGAGCGATGCTGCCCGCCGGTGCAGCCCAAGGCCACCGTGAGGTAGCTACGCTGATCATGTTCAAACTCTGCGATCCAGCGCTGCAGAAAGCTGGCAATGTCTTCAATAAGGCTCGCAGCCTGAGTCTTGTTGGCTAGGTAGCTCGCCACCTTGGGGTCAAGACCGGTCAGGGGCTTAAGCTCTTCGATGTAATGGGGGTTCGACAAACAACGAACATCGAACACTAGGTCGGCATCCAGTGGAATCCCGTCTTTGTAGGCAAACGACTGAAACATAAGGCTGATACGCCCAGACTTAAGCTGAAGAAACTCCCGTACCCATGCACGCAGCGCGGCTGGCTTAAGGTCTGTGGTGTCCAGTTGCACGCCAAGCTTCTCAATGTCTACAAGAATCTCGCGCTCATGTTCAATGCACTCCAGCAGAGACGATGACTCCTCCTGGCCTTCAAGCCCGAGCGCCTCAATGGCTTCCGGACGAAGGCTTAAGGGGTGCCGCCGCCGGGTCTCCGAGTAGCGTTGAATAAGCGCATCGGTTCTTGCATTTAGAAACAAGAGCCGCACCTCAATGCCTGCCGACTGCAGTCGCTCAAGCGTTAGGCGAATGGCGCGCAGGTCTTCGCGCATGCGCGTGTCTGCAGCAATGGCCAGTCGCGGAAAGGACCTGGATTGCAAGGATTCGGCGATGGGTTCAATGAACCCCACAGGCAGGTTGTCAATGCAGAAATAGCCCGAGTCTTCAAGCGCGTTAAGAACAATCGACTTACCAGAGCCCGACATACCGGTCACAAGAATGAGTTGCATCAGGAGCCCGCCCCCGAGGCGATTTTTTGTTGCGCCTCGGACTGCATGGCCCGCTGCTGTCGTTCGGCAAAGGCTTTCATGGTGTCAATGCCACGCAACTGCAAGACGGTATTGCGAACCGCCGCCTCCACAAGGACCGCAAGGTTACGTCCCGCAGCAACGGGAATGATGACCTTGCGAATTGGCAGACCGAGTACGTCCTCCTTGAGGGCCTCAAGGGGCAATCGCTCGTGGTCGTTAAAGCCTGAGCGTCGAATGAGTTGGACAATAAGCCTCAGACGCATCTTTCGTCGCAGACTGGTCTCGCCAAAAATGGCCTGAATATCAAGCAGACCTAGGCCGCGGACCTCCAGCATGTTTTGTAAGAGGGCGGGGCAGCGGCCTTCTACGGCATCGGGGGCGATACGCGCAAAGTCGACAACGTCGTCGGCAATCAGGCCATGGCCACGGGTAATAAGCTCCAGAGCAAGCTCGCTTTTTCCAAGACCAGACTCACCGGAGAGCAGCACCCCAAGGCCCAAAACATCCATAAACACGCCATGCAATGATGCCTTTGGGGCAAGCACACGTGACAACAAAATGCGCATACGCTCGATGGTCTGAGCCGCCGACAAAGGCGTGCGCAGCAAGGGCACCTGGTCACGGTCGCAGGCCTCAAAAAGAGCCGAGGGGGGCACAAGGCCGTCTGCCATGACCAAAGCAGGCGGAGATCCGGCAAGAAGCTCTGCCGTAAGATAGGTCCTTCTTTGGGGATCGAGCCGATTGTAATACTCCACCTCGGGTCGCCCAAGAACATGAATGCGGTAAGGGTGTATCAGGTTCAAGTGGCCCACCAGATCGGCACTCTCAAAGCTCTGGCCTGAAATATGCCGGTCGCCACCCGACTGCCCAGTGACCCAACTCAGCTTGAGTTCCTCGTGGTAGTCAGAGAAGAAAAGGCCGATAGTTAGCATGCTCGACCAGGCTGAAGGGGGGTGTTATGGGCAATGGGCGTGTTACGAACCCATTGCATTAATGAAGGCAGATTTTTTACTGCGTCGCCGAGGGCCCCCAGGCCGCAAGTGTGTCGTAGAGCTTTTGTGAAGTCTGGCTTGAGAGCACAGCCTGACGAAGCCCGGTGTCGGAGACCATCTCGGCGACTTCGGAGAGAAGTTCGAGGTGCTCCTGGGTGGCCTGCTCGGGCACGAGCAGAAAAATAAGAAGCGAGACCGGCTTGCCATCGGGGGCGTCGAAGGCAATGGGCTCGACGAGTCGTATAACCGCAGCCACTGCCTCTTCGATGCCCTTGATGCGACCGTGAGGAATGGCTATTCCCTCGCCAAGGCCTGTCGAGCCGAGCCGTTCCCGAGCGAATAAGGAATCGAAGACCTTGGCCCTTGCGATTCCTCGGCGTTCTTCGAATAACAGGCCTGCCCGCTCGAAGACGCGTTTTTTGCTTGTGGCTTCGACATCGATAAGAACACTGTTGGCCAGTAGCAGCTGACTGATACGGTTCATGTGAAGAACTCTCCTTGCACAGACATGTCTGGAGAATTATAGCGAGTCTCCCCCCGATATGCTGCGGCGCAATATTAGGGAATTGGCGGGCCCAAGGCCCCGGGTCTTGCCCGAGGGCCAGGCCGGTTGGCTGATGCATGCCTTGGCTTACCTTTCGGTGGGTTAGACCTGATCAAGCCCCTTGGCCGCGACCCTTGAGGGATGGCCTCCTGACTGATGTTGTTCCTTGTAGCGAAGCACTTGGCGGTCGAGTTTGTCAGCAAGCAGGTCGATGGCGGCGTACATGTCGTCGTGCCTGGATTCGGCATGCAGGTCTTTACCCTGGAAATGCACTGTGATTTCGGCTTTTTGCTCGCGCTTCTCAACAGAAAGAACGACGTGTGCCTCTTGGCCGTTTGAAAAATGTCGCCAGACCCGACTGAGCTTTTGCTCAACGTATCCTTCAATGGCCTTGGTGACTTCGAGATGATGACCCACGATGTTGATGTTCATACGGCGCCTCCCTTGTTATTGATTGACTGAGCTTTGAGACCCTCTACTTAGCGATGCCTACGTTGGGCAGCACTTGGAATTCGTAATGCTTCACGGTACTTCGCTACGGTGCGCCTGGCAACCACAACCCCAGACTCTGCAAAACGGTCGGCAATGGCCTGGTCTGAAAGCGGCTTTCCAGGGGTTTCGCCTTTAATCCAGTCGGCAATCTGGGCGCGAAGGGAGGTTGCTGATGCCGTTCCTCCGTCGTCGGTGGATACATGGCTTCCAAAGAAATACTTCAGTTCAAAACATCCAAGGGGCGTCAACATAAATTTCTGACTGGTGACCCGGGAGACCGTGGACTCATGCAGTTCGCATTCCTCGGCAATATCACGCAAGACCAGGGGTCGCATGGCTTTGGGACCATCCTCGAAGAAGGCCTGTTGAGCCTCGACAATGGCCTGAGAGACCCGCAGGATGGTCTCGGAACGCTGTTGAATATTCTTGAGCATCCAGCGAGCCTCTTGCAGTTTTTGAGAAAGGTTCGACGGTTCCCCGCCCGTGGTTTTAATAAGCTGCGCGTAGTCGTTATTAATGGAGAGTTTAGGTAGAGCCCCACTTGCGAGCCGGGCTCGCCAGAGACCATTTCGGGTTTTGTAGACCACCACGTCTGGAATAAGGTAGCCGGCATGCTGGTCACGAAAAAGCCCGGCCGGCCGGGGGTTAAGGCTGCGAACAAGTCGCAAGGCTTCAACAAGATCGTTCTTGTCTTCGCCCAGTGTTTTGGCAAGGCTCACGGGGTTGGCATTGCCAAGGGTCTCGATATGGTCCTCGATAAGTCGCCGGGCAAGGGCATAGTGGCTGGCCGTTAGACGCTCCTCGCTGGTGCTGTTGGATTGCGATGCATCAAAGGCCGTGCATGCCTGACGGAAGACTTCAAGCTGCAGCAACAGACATTCCTGAAGGTTACGCGCGCCCACCCCGGCGGGCTCGAGCGACTGCAAAAGCCGAAGCCCAACCAGATACTCTTCTTCAAGCAAAGGCTCGTCAAAATGCTCAATAAAAACGTGGTCAAAGCTCGCAGCAATCTCTTGAAGGTCGTCCCGTAGGTAGCCATCTTCGTCAAGAGCCTCGATAAGAATCTCAAGCCAGAGCCGGTCTTTGGGTTCAAGCTGCAGGCCTGCCGCCTGCTCGCGCAGGTGGCTGTTTAGGCTAATGGTGGACTGGTCCTGGTCTTCGCGGCCGTCGTCATCGCCATCACCGGCCTGTTTGGTCTTCCAGTCGGCAAGGCTGTCGAGCTCTTCCTCCCGGTTGTCGGCCGCCTCTGTTGGGCCCTCAGGTTCGGCCTCGGAGACGGGGGCATCTGCCACGTCTTCAAGCTCGAGCAACGGGTTATCACGCACAAAGTCGTCGAGTTCTTGTCGTAATTCAAGGTTTGAGAGGGTAAGCAGCCGAATGGCCTGCTGCAGCTGCGGCGTGAGCGAGAGCTGCTGACTTGTCTTGGTGGTAAGGGTAATCTTCATACCGACAGGCAATCCTTACATTCTGAAATGCTCGCCAAGGTAGACCTGGCGAACCTCCGTATTGTCAACGATGTCGGCTGGCGTTCCGCTTGCAAGCACTTCTCCGTTATTTAGGATAGTCGCATGATCGCAGATTCCGAGGGTCTCTCGGACATTATGGTCAGTAATTAAAACCCCGATGCCTTTGCTTTTTAGAAAGCGAATAATTCGTTGGATCTCAATGACCGCAATGGGGTCAACCCCGGCAAAGGGCTCATCGAGCAAAATAAATTTGGGGTCAGTTGCCAAGGCTCGAGCAATCTCCACCCGTCGGCGCTCCCCTCCCGAGAGCGACTGCCCAAGGCTGTGTTCGATGCCCGTAATTTGGAGCTCTTTCAAAAGCTCACGAAGACGCCGGTCGATCTCGGTCTGGCCCAGGGGCTGGCCGCTCGTTGTCTTCTGTAATTCCAGAATGGCTCGGATGTTGTCTGCGACTGTAAGCCTTCGAAAAATAGAGGCCTCCTGCGGCAGATAGGAAAGTCCATGCTGCGCCCTCTGATGGATCGGCCGTCGGGTGAGGTCCATGCCGTCGAGCTCGATACTTCCTCCATCGGCGGGCACAAGACCCACGATCATGTAAAAACAGGTGGTCTTGCCTGCGCCATTTGGGCCAAGTAGGCCAACGACTTCGCCGGTCTTCACCGTCAGCGAGACGTCGCGAACGACGGAGCGGCCCTGATAGCCCTTCTTAAGGTTTTGAACATCGAGAACAGAGTCTTCGCTGGGCGCAGCCTGAAGGCTCATGGCTTGGATGGCGTGCTGGTGGGAGGCCTGGACAGGGATGGCGGGGGTGGCGTCGGTGTCTGGGCAGGGCGCGGCATGAGTGTCATGCGGGTGCGAGGTTGCCCGGGGGTTGACTCGACCCGATAGGTCTGGGTGACCTGGTCGTAGACCAACCGGTCGCCGGCCACCGTGTCAACGACCTGGCCATTTAGAAGGCGCCTCAGAACAGCCTCGCCATCAATCACCACAATTTCCGTCTGACTGTTGTATTGAATGGTCTTGCCCTGGCCTTCCACCGACTCGTTGCTGTCGGCGGGCTTTTGCTGAAAACGTGCAGGCTGGCCCGTGACCCGACCCTTCATGCCCGAGTTCGGCAGTTGTTCGAGCTCAAGCGCATCGCCCTGTAGGCTCAGCCCCCCCCGATTAAGGCTCACGTTACCCCGAAACTCGGTCACTAGTTTCTGCTCATCGTGCCGCAGCTCGTCGGCATCAATTTTGGTTGCAGGTGGCTGCGTTGCTGTGAGCGAAGGGCCGAATAAGCCAGCAAACAGCACAAGACAGACCATAGACGATGTTCTGGCCCAGAACCCCGAAAGACAGGCGAGCAGCATTGGCTTGATGTGTGGATGGACCAAAGAAGTTAGCTTTCAGGCTTGAGAATCATTTGGGTATTGGACAACACCCGAAGGGTCTCAGCGCGTTGATCAAGCAAAAGGCCATCTCCTGTTAGAACCGATGTGCCGCGTACCACCCGAACGGGAGCTGTTGTCTGAGCCGTTTGTTTTTTAAGGTCGAACCGAATCCAGGGGCTTGTAACCTCAAGGGCGGGCTCCCTCTGCTGGGCGGGCCTTCTAATCTGGGCGTTACCCCGAATCTCAATTTCTTGTTGGTTACTTGAAATTACGGCGGAGTCTGCCCGAGCCGACATGGCAGGGCCCATCTGTGGATGCGCAAGCGAGACAAGCTCTGGCTGATCGAGCAGTGCCTGCCCGTCATTGAACAGGTCGACGCGGGGCGCCCTTACCTGGTACTGGGCCGAGCCTTGCGCATTGGTTTGAAGAATCTCGGCCTGGGTAATGACGGTAGAGATGGAACCAGCAGGCCGTGAGGATGCAGGGCCAGCGGACTGAGCAACCAGTTCGCTAAGCAGCCATGCGGCAAGCGTCAGTGCTCCAACCATGGCAATGGAGACGAGGCTGCCGAGGCGCTCGAGAACGGCAAGCCTCATTGGGCATGCTCCGCAAAGAGGTCAGCAAGGCAGCGGACTGCGCCTTGGCCGCCGGGCTTGTCGGCGATCCAGTGGCTCGCCAGCTGGACTTCAGCGATGGCGTTGGGCACACCGGCTGCAAAACCAACCGCCTTAAGCACGGGAAGGTCGGCCAGGTCATCGCCCATAAAGGCAATTTCAGAAAGTTTTAGCTGGGCCTCTTGGGCCCAGTCTTTTAGGCATTGAAGCTTGTTGCTGATGCCTTGGAAAACGGGGTTGATCCCCAGCTCCTGTGCGCGCCTGTTGACGGCGGAGTGGGAGCGGCCAGAGATAATGCCCACGACCAAGCCCTGGCTGCGCATGGACTGCACGCCCTGCCCGTCGTGAACGTGGAAGCGCTTGAGGCTCTCTCCTTGCTCACCATAGAAGAGGCCTCCGTCGGTCATAACCCCATCCACATCCAAAAACACTGCCTTAATGGCTTGAAGACGTTCGGCGGCATTGGCAGGGCTTTTCTTAAAGGTCATGAGGGCAGGCGGGCACTAGATAATTTTGGACTCAAGAAGGTCGTGAAGGCCAATGACGCCGACTGGGGCATTGGCCTCATCCACGACAACCAGATGATTAATCCGACGCTCCTCCATGAGGTGGGCCGCCTCCGAGGCAAGCGCTTCGGAGGCAATGGTCTTTACCTGCCTTGTCATGATGTCTTTTACTGCTGTCTGAGCATGAAGTTTCTGTTTCTCAAGAACGCGACGCAGGTCGCCGTCAGTAAAAATGCCCGCCAGACAACCCTGCCCATCGACCACGCAGGTCATGCCCAGCCTCTTGCTGGTCATCTCAATGAGTGTCTGAGACAACAAGGCAGAATCGCTTACCTTAGGAATCTGGTCTCCTTGGCGCATCACATCGCCCACCCTGACAAGCAGGCGCCTGCCCAGACTGCCGCCGGGGTGGGATCGCGCGAAGTCATCTGCGCTAAAACCACTGGCCTCAAGGACTGCAACAGCCAGTGCGTCCCCAAGGGCAAGCGCCGCAGTGGTACTGGCTGTTGGTGCCAGGTTCAAAGGGCAGGCCTCCTCAACAACTGACGCATCCAAATGAATATCGCTGAGTCGGGCAAGTCGTGAGTCCGGTCGCCCCGTCATTGCAATAAGCGCAATGCCCATTCGTTTAATGTGAGGCAGAACGTCGCAGAGTTCCTCGGTCTCTCCAGAGTGCGAGATGGCAAGGACGAGGTCTTGAGGCTGAATCATCCCGAGGTCCCCGTGCTTGGCCTCAGCGGGATGAACGAAAAGAGCGGGTGTTCCAGTTGAAGCGAAAGTGGCGGCAAGCTTTCGTGCAATATGACCCGACTTGCCCATTCCCATTACGACCAGCCGACCCCCGCGCGTTGAGAGGCCACGGATGGTCTGAACGGCCTGGCTTACCTCAGTACCTAGCTGCTCGCTAAGCCGTTCGATGGCCGCTGCCTCAATTCGCAGAACCCGTCTCACCGTAATTAAGGCACTGTCCGGCCTGCTTACCTCGGGCGATGTGGCCAGCACGGAAGCGGTCATGGGAAAGACGTCCCTAGACGGGTACGAGCGGGGTTGGAAACAACCGACAAGGACTTAAACCGTGACATGCTGGCAGTTTAATGGAACTAGGCGTTTAGAATGAGGTTCTTATTGCCAAGTGAAAGACCGGTTAAGCCTTTGCCGCTAACTCTCGACTTCTTTTTGTTGTCCCAGTCCTAGAATGTCCCCGTCCAGCCCGCTTGTATTTTCGAATGTCTGTTTTGGCTACGGCATGCGTCCTGTCATTGACAGCCTTAGCCTTGAGGTCAAGGCGGGGGAGGTTCTCGCTATTATGGGCGGCTCGGGCGTCGGCAAGACGACTTTGTTGCGGCTGATGACCGGGTTGGTTGCCTCGAGCTCGGGCAGCGTGAGCGTCTTCAACCAGTCTCTAAGCGGCGTGAGTCACCAGGATCTTTTCGCAGTTCGCAGGCGCATGGGGCTCTTGTTCCAGTTTGGGGCACTCTTTACCGACCTTAGCTGCTTTGAAAATGTGGCCTTTCCCTTGCGGGAGCACACCACCCTGTCAGAGCAGATGATTCAGGACATCGTCTTGCTTAAGCTTGAGTCGGTTGGCCTACGTGGGGCTGCCCAACTGATGCCCTCGGAAATATCAGGTGGCATGGCTCGACGGGTTGCTTTGGCGCGAGCCATCGCCTTGGACCCAGAACTTATTCTTTACGACGAACCCTTTGCGGGGCTGGACCCCATCTCGCTTGGTGTCACGGCGCGGCTTATTCGGCGGCTCAACGATGCCCTGGGAGCAAGCTCAGTTGTGGTCACCCATGATGTGGCCGAGACCTTTGCGATTGCCGATCGAATTGCTGTCCTGGCCCCAGGAAAGGCGGGAGCAAGGCTTGTTGCTGTGGGTGAACCCACTAGCCTTCGTGAATCCCAGGACCCCTACCTGCGTCAGTTCCTCAAAGGCGAAGAGGATGGACCGGTGGGCTTTCACTACCCTGCCCCCAATCTCTCAGACTCTTTTTTTGGGAAGGCATCGCGGCCTTGAGTACGCCCACGCCTCCTGGCCTTCGAACGCGGGTTGAATCGCTAGGTGGGTCATTTTTAAGCGTACTTGAGCAGGCGGGCGCCTTTTTGCTTTTGTTTCTCGCCATCCTGCGCCGCCTGCCCGTTTTGTTTGCGCGGCCTCGCCTAGTGGCGGCCCAGGTTCATTTTCTGGGCAATTATTCCCTTGCCATTATTCTTGTCTCGGGTCTTTTTGTCGGCCTTGTTCTAGGCCTTCAAGGCTATTACACCCTGCGTCGTTACGGCTCAGAGGAGGCGCTCGGCCTGTTGGTCGCCCTCTCGCTCGTGCGGGAGCTTGGGCCGGTTGTGACGGCCTTACTTTTTGCGGGCCGTGCTGGCACAGCCCTTACCGCTGAAATTGGGCTTATGAAGGCCGGTGAGCAGCTCTCGGCCATGGAGGCCATGGCGGTCGACCCCGTAGCAAGGGTTCTGGCGCCCCGACTTGCGGGGGGGCTTATTGCAGTGCCCGTTCTCGCAACCCTCTTCTCAGCCGTGGGCATTATGGGTGGCTGGCTTGTGGGTGTCGGACTCATTGGTGTCGATCAGGGCGCCTTCTGGTCCCAGATGTCGGGCGGGGTCGCGTTCTATGACGATGTTCTCAACGGTCTGGTCAAGGCGATTGTCTTTGGGCTTGTTGTTACCCAGATTGCCCTTTACTTTGGCTACAGTGCCCGGCCAACGCCCGAAGGGGTCTCACGCGCCACCACGGCCACCGTGGTGGTGGGCTCGCTTGCCGTTCTGGGCCTCGACTTCGTTTTGACCGCATTGATGTTCAGTGGTTTTTAGTGAACGGTCTGATACGCTAAGCCCTATGCAAGCAAAAATTAATTTAGCTGTTGGAGCTTTTCTGGTCCTCGGCCTCTTGGGCATGCTTTTTCTTGCACTGAAAGTCAGCAACCTTATGGGCGCCTCTGTGCCTAAGGGTTATCAGGTCTATGCTCTTTTTGACGACATTGGTGGGCTTAAGCCAAGCTCGGCGGTTCGTAGCGCCGGGGTGCTTGTGGGTCGAGTACAGTCCATCAATTTTGACGACCAGCGTTATCAGGCGCGAGTCACTCTGCTGCTTGATGGCAACGTGAAGTTTCCCAAAGACAGTTCGGCCCAGATCCTTACCTCGGGGCTGCTTGGTGAGAAATACATTGGGCTGCAACCGGGCGCCGAGACTGACATGCTTGCCAGCAACGATCGAATCGTCATGACGCAGTCGGCAGTCGTGCTTGAGAATCTCATCTCGCAGTTTCTTTACAACCGATCGTCCTCCGAGCCATCGGGCTCAGCACCCACTGCAGGGCAATCAGACTCTCTTGGTCTGCCCGGGCTTAAATAAAACCATCTCAATGATCCCGCGCCTAGTATTCCTTACTCTGCCTTTTGTTCTTCTTACGGGCTGCGCCTCCCTGCCCCCAGGGCATACCGTCGATGAGCGAGACCCTTGGGAGCGCTACAACAGGGCTATGTTCAGCTTTAACGACGGTCTTGATAAGGCTGTTCTTAAGCCAGTTGCTCAGACCTACGAAGCCACCATTCCTGAGGTTATCCGCAACCGGGTGACCAACTTTTTCTCCAATCTGTCGGATTTCTCCTCGGTGATTCACCACAGCCTTCAGGCAGAGCCTAAGCCGGCTTTGGAGTCCTCTGGCCGGTTTGTTGTGAATTCCACTGTGGGTCTTTTGGGGTTGCTTGACCCCGCCTCAAGTCTTGGGCTGGCCAGAACCAACGAGGACGCAGGGCTCACTCTGGGCCGCTGGGGGGTGGGGCACGGACCCTACGTCATGTTGCCTTTGCTTGGACCAAGCAGCCTGCGAGATGCTGTGGGGACTGCAGCCGATATGCGCATGGACATAACCGGTGAACTGCTGAACCCCGACTCTGCCGAGCGCATCGCCCTTACCGGTGTTCGGGTGGTCGACCTTCGTACACGGTTGTTAGATATTGAGAAGGGGGTGGACCTTATATCGTTTGATCGTTATGTCTCAGTGCGTTCCGGCTACTTTGCTCGCCGTGAGCGGCTCCAGGAGCAGGGGGAGACCAGGTGATGGTTCAAGTCTTTGCCCTTCTTTTTCAACGAAGGCTCTTCTTGGCCTCTAGCCTTTTAATTGTTGCATCGGCTGTCAGCGCCCAGACCGGGGCGTTGTCGGCCCTGCCCGTTCCCCTGCAGCTTGCCCAATCCCCTCCCGTCATTGCAGCGCCCGAGGACGTTGTTCGACGGGTTACTCAAGATGTGATTGAAATTTTTAAGTCCGATCGCAGCCTGACACAAAAACCCGATCCCGAGCGTGTCCTCGCCATCGTTAACGAACGGGTCATGCCCGTTGTGAACTTCAGTCGAATGACTGCGCTTTCTGTGGGCCGCTATTGGAACCAAGCCACCTCCGAGCAGCAGCGGCTGCTTATGGAGGCTTTTCGTGAACTGCTGGTGCTTACTTACTCGGAGGCAGTCACCTACGCCCCTGAGGCCACTATTCAGATTCGCCCAGGTCGTTACCTGCCCACCGACGACGAGGTGGTTGTGCGCACCCTGCTTCAACGCCCCTCGAAAGAGCCTATTCCCATCGACTATCGTATGCAAAGAACAGCCTCGGGCTGGAAGGTTTACGACTTTAACGTCCTTGGCCTTTGGATGGTCGAGCACTATCGTGCTCAGTTTGCCCAAATTATCTCTGCCCGTGGAATTGACGGGCTTATTGGCGTTCTAATTGAGAAGAACAAAAGCTTAAGGCAGTCTCGTACCGGGCGCCCGTAGGCGTGGTTGAGCCCAGGAGTTGCTCTTGGGTGTCACAAGCCGGCCAAAGAACTTTATTGACAATGCCAACCCCTAATCGGTCCAACGTTCAGGTAATTCAGCTTCACGGAATGCTTGTGAGGTCGCAGGTAAGTACACAACTCGAGTCCTGGAAAAAAGCCTTTCAGGCCTTTTTGGTTCAGGCTCAGGCCTCAGGCTCTGAGCAGGCCGAGCTTGTTATTAGCCTTAAGGGCATTGAGAAGGTGGATACGGCTGGCCTTGCGGTGCTTTTGCAACTCTCGCGGCAGGCTAGCCAGCATGGTGTGGACCTTGTTTTTCAGGACCCCTCCTCACAGCTTCGTGCCCTTGCGCAACTCTGTTCACTCAATAAATTGCTTCGCTTTTCATGACTGCGGCCGTCGTTTTTCGGTCGGTCTCAAAGCAGTACTCCGCGAGGCTAGGTGCGCCCGTTCTTGCACTCGATAAGGTCGATTTTCAGATTGAACGCGGCGAGTTCTTTGGTCTGCTTGGTCCCAACGGTGCAGGCAAGACCAGTCTTATTCAAATCATGGCGGGCCTTTCAGCGCCGACCTCTGGCCATGTTGAGGTACTGGGCGAGCGGGCTGATTTGAACCCAAGCCTTACACGTCGCAGGCTGGGTGTTGTCCCGCAGGAACTCGTCTTCGATCCTTTTTTCACCGTTCGAGAGACGCTTGAGATTCAGTCAGGGTTTTTTGGACTGGCAAACAATGGTCTCTGGATTGACGAGTGTCTTGAGTCGCTCGGGCTTGCGGATAAGGCCCAGACGAATCTGCGGGCGCTGTCTGGTGGAATGAAACGCCGCGTTCTGGTTGCCCAGGCCATTGTTCATCGCCCTCCCGTGATCGTCTTGGATGAGCCAACCGCAGGCGTTGACATTCAGTTAAGAGAGAGTCTCTGGGCCTTTATTGGCGGCCTCAACAAAAAGGGCCACACCATTTTGTTAACCACCCATTACCTCGAGGAGGCAGAGGCCTTGTGCACTCGGGTGGCGTTTCTGAAAAAGGGCCGGCTAATGGCTGTGAAGCCCACCAGCGAACTCCTTGCCCGCGAGGGCCGTCTCGAAGCTGTCTTTCGTCGAATCCTCGCTGAAGACCTTGATCCCGAGAAGGCATAGAATTGCAGTATGGTTCAGCCAGATGACATTGAAACTTACATACGCCAAGGCCTCGACTGCACGCACCTTCGTGTCGACGGCGATGGCCATCATTTTGAGGCCGTGATTGTCAGCCCAGCCTTTGAGGGCCTTCGGCTCGTT
>JAURFZ010000039.1 GCA_030834045.1 Burkholderiales bacterium | reverse complement strand
CACCTGCTCTTGGTAAACAATGACACCGTAGGTGGGCGCAAGGCAGTCTTTAAGATCGGGGTGGAAATAATCAATGGCCTGCTGGCCACGCTTACGAAGAATGAAGTCGTCCACCATGCCCGAGTTCAAGGGCCCGGGCCGGTAGAGCGCCAGCATGGCAATAATGTCTTCGAACTGATCCGGCGCAAGCTTCAGCAGGTAGCGACGCATGCCTGCGGACTCCACCTGGAAGATGCCGGTGGTGTTGGCGTCTTTCAGAATTTGATAGGCTGCGGGGTCGTTAAAGCCGTTGAGGTCTTCTAAAGAAAGCGTGTCCCGCGGCGCGACTGGCCGAACGTCTGACGGTTGCGTTGCGGCGCCGGACGAATCGTTCACAGCGCTCGACAAGACCATGGTGGCGCTGGGCGAGCCCACGCAAATTTCCCCCCAATGCGGCAACGCCCCCTTGTAAAGTGCATTAATGGTGTCAACCGCCGCCTGAATAATGGTGAGGTTCTTCAAGCCCAGGAAGTCGAACTTCACTAAGCCCGCGGCCTCTACGTCATCTTTGTCGTACATGCTGACAACGCCTTCGTCTGCCTTTGCGCCCGGCGCCTGGTAGAGCGGGCAGAAGTCAGTGAGCCTGCCTGGCGCAATAAGAACGCCACCAGCATGCATGCCCACATTACGAACCAAATCTTCAAGCGGACGGGCTACGGCAAGCAGTTCACGCACCTCGTCTTCTTTTTTCTCGCGCTCGGCAAGAATAGGCTCCTTCTTTCGAGCCTCTTCAAGAGACAAGGGCTTGGCCTGAACCACTGGAATAAGTTTAGAGAGCTGATCGCAAAGGTTATAGGGGAGATCAAGCACACGGCCTGCATCGCGAATGACAGCGCGCGAGGCCATAGTTCCAAACGTAACAATTTGGCTCACCGCATCGCGCCCGTAACGCTCGCGCACGTAGTCAATAACCCGTTGGCGTTTTTCTTGGCAGAAGTCGATGTCGAAGTCGGGCATGCTTACCCGCTCGGGGTTTAAGAACCTTTCAAACAGAAGGTTGTAGGGCAAGGGGTCAAGGTCGGTAATGCCAAGACTGTAGGCCACAAGCGAGCCCGCGCCTGAGCCGCGTCCTGGGCCCACCGGCACGCCGTCGTTCTTCGCCCAGTTAATGAAGTCCGCCACAATTAAGAAGTAACCGGGAAACCCCATTTGAATAATGGTGTCGCACTCAAGCTCTAACCGTGCCTCGTAGCTGGGCCTGCGCTCTTCACGAAGCGCAGCCTCGGGGTAGCGTTGCACCAGGCGCTTTGCGAGGCCCTCACGGCTTGAAAGCCTGAGGTAATCTTCCAGGCTTTCGCCATGCGGCGTGGGGAAGTTGGGCAACTGGGGCGTGCCCAGGTTCATGGTGAAGTTGCAGCGCTGGGCCACGGCAAGCGTGTTCTCCAAGGCCACAGGCAGGTCATGGAAGAGTTCGGCCATCTCTTGGCTCGACTTCAAATACTGCTCTTCGGTAAAGAGTCGCTGACGCTTGGGGTTGGAAAGGGTGTCGCCCTGGGCAATGCAAACGCGAGCCTCGTGCGAGCGATAGTCCTCGGGCTTTAGGAACTGAACCGGATGGGTAGCCACCAGCACAAGCTTGGTCTGAAGGGCAAGCGCCACTGTCTGGCGAAGCAGGCGTTCGTCGTCGTCAAAGCCTACGCGCTGCACTTCCAAATAGAACCGATCGCCAAACACCTGGGCATAACGCTTGGCGGCCTGGCCCGCAAGGGCCATACTTTGCTCAGACCCCGTTAACAGGCATTGGCCCACCTCCCCGGTGGAGGCACCCGACAGACACAAAAGTCCCCCGGCAAACTCGGCAAACCATTCAAACCGAACTTCCGCCCGGTCTTTGTAGCTGTTAGTGAGATAAGCCCGCGACAAGAGTTCGCATAGGTTTTTGTAGCCCGCCTCGTTCTGAATAAGCAGCAATGCACGGTAGGGGCGGTCCCGTTCGGCCTCGTTGGTAATAAAGACATCTGTGCCAAGAATGGGCTTAACGCCCTTGGCACGTGCTGCCTTGTAGAACTTAATAAAGCCAAAGGTGTTGTTCAGGTCGGTGAGAGCCAAGGCAGGCTGATTGTCTTCGGCCACAGCGGCCACGGCATCTTTGAGACGAACAATGCCATCGGCTATGGAATATTCCGAGTGCAGACGAAGATGAACGAAGGCCATGACGTATATTGTGAACCAGCATGAGCCGCTCTGCCTTTCGACTCTCCCCAATGGCCTCAGACTCCCTATGGACGGGAGCCCGCGCCCTTAGTGCTGTGTTTTTAGTTCTGCTGCTGGTGCTGCTTGGCCGGCTGGTAATGACTTTTTTTTGGGATGTACCCCTTGCCATTGACGAGGCGCAGTACCTGGTCTGGTCGCGCGAGCTGCAGGCGGGCTACTTTTCAAAACCGCCCGTTATTGCATGGGCCATTGCCACATCAACCGGACTATGTGGAAGCGAGACCGCCGGCTGCGTGCGCATGCTTCAGCCCCTGGCCCTTGGGCTTGCAAGCCTTGCTGTGGGTCTTACAGCATGGACACTTTGGCGCAGTCTTTCAGCAAGCGTCTGGGCGGCGGGGCTTTTTCTCACCATGCCTCTGGTGGGTTTTTACAGTCAAATTGCAACCACCGATGCCTGGCTTTTGCTTTGGTGGTCGTGGGCGCTCTGGGCTTTTGTATGGGCCTTAACCAGCGGCATGCCGTCGCGCTCGCGCCTAAGTTCCCAAGGCCTAACCATGGGCTCCAATGAAGTCGCCTGGATTGTTCTTGGTGCCATCTGCGGCTTGGGCCTTCTCACCAAATACAGCATGGCCGTGTTTGCGCTTCCGGTTGCCTTTGTGTTGTGGCGAGAAGGAATGCTATTGCGCACGGGCCCCTGGCTTACCTTGTTGGTGGCCATGGCGGTTTTTAGCCCCAACCTTTTCTGGAATTCCGAGTGGGGCTTTCCAACCTTTGATCACACCCTGGGCTATGCCGAGGGCAAGGGCGATGCTTTTGTAAACGCGGGCAGCCTTGGGGAGTTTTGGATGGCTCAGTTTTTGGTGATGAGCCCCTTGGTGCTTCTGGCCTTTTTATGGCTAAGCCTCAAAAGCCTGGTGGGGTGGGGTCAGTCGAACTCGGTCTCACGAGGGCCCGGAGGCTCTTCCTTTGCCATGGATGCAGGCGTGAGGCTTTCACTGGTTTTTGCCTGGCCCATGCTGCTTGTGGTGAGCCTTCAGGCGCTTACGGGCAAGGTCGAGGCAAACTGGGCTGCGCCTGCCTCAGTGGGAATTGCGCTTGCGGTGGTGGGCCTCTGGTGCGCAGCAAGTCATCAGTTTTTTCGCTCGCGTTTTTTTGGGCGCTCGGTGAAAAGCCTTGGCCTGCCGGTAAGCCTTCTTTTGAACGTGGGGTTTACCGTGGCATTCCTAGCGCTACCTGTGGGGCTTGAAAGGCTTGGCTGGGCGGGTGTTGCGGGCAAAGACCCTCGCGTTCCTCTTGTGACTCTGGAAACCCTAGCCACCGATGTGGATACGTATTTAGAAAGCCTGCCCAGTGAGGCGCGGCCGCAATTTATTGCCTCGAAAGACCGTCATGCCCTGGCCTATCTGGATGCAAGGCTTGGAAGAGAGTACCGGGTGGTGTATTGGGATCCAGGGCTGGAAGCGAAGGTGGCGACGATGGATGGTGCTGGAACCGTGGGCTCAAGTGAAGACGCAACGGAGGTCAAGGACCCCAGGCCCGCGCAGCATCACTGGGCGCTGCAGAAGCCTCTTGCCACAGAGCTGGCTGCGGTATCTTCCATACTTTTTGTCTCTCGTAATAGGGAGGAGTTAGAGCAGATTCGCGCAATGGCCTCCCCAAAACCGGCGTCGGGAGTACAAACGCAGCCTCCCCCCGAAGCCGTACTGATGACACCCGTCCGATAGAATCACTCCATGAAACTCTCGTTGGTTATTCCTGTTTTCAACGAAGAAGAGTCTGTGGCGCGGCTGGTTCAGGCCATTGACGATGCCTTATCGCCAAGCTTTGGCAGCACCTTCGAGCTTATTCTTATTGACGACGGCTCAGATGACAGCACGGCTCGCCGTCTGCGCGAACTCGCCTCTGAACGCAGCTGGCTTAAGCCGCTCTTCTTGGTGCGCAACTATGGGCAGTCCACAGCGCTTCAGGCGGGCTTTGACGCCGCGCAAGGTGAGTTTATTGTGACCATGGACGGCGACCTTCAGAACGACCCCCTGGACATTGCCGCCATGGTAGCCATGCTTGAAAACGATGCCGAGATCGACATGGTCTCGGGCTGGCGCAAGGAACGGCAAGACGCGCAGTGGTCCCGCAAATTTCCTTCCAAACTTGCCAACGCCTTAATAAGCAGAGTAACCAAAGTATCGCTTCACGACTACGGCTGCGCCTTAAAGGCCTACCGACGTCGAGTGATTGAAGACCTGCGTTTGTACGGTGAGCTGCACCGCTTCATTCCTGCCCTTGCGGCCGATGTTGGTGCCCGTATTGTGGAGGTGCCCGTGCGCCATCATGCGCGGGCTGCGGGTGTGTCGAAGTACGGAATCGACCGCACCATTCGCGTGCTGCTCGATCTGTTATGGATTCGTTTCACCATGCGCTTTATGCATCGGCCCATTCATGCCTTTGGTGGTGTTGCAGTGGCCATGCTGGTGACAGGCTTCGGCATCCTGGCCTGGCTGGGCTATGAAAAGCTGTTTCTTGGGGCCGACATTGGCGGGCGCCCTCTTCTGATATTGGGCATGCTACTTGCAGTCATTGGAACGCAGTTGCTGGCTGTGGGTTTGCTCGGGGAGTTACTTATTCGTATCTACCATGAGCCGAAAGGACGACGGCAGTACTTGTTGCGAACGGCGGCTAAAGACAAACCCCTGCGATGACGCGTTGGCTCAAGCCCGCTTGGCTCAAGCCCCTAGCAGGCTTGGTACTTTTAGGGGGTATGGTTCTAGCAGTAGACCCCAGGCTTCTTGCTAATCAGCTTGGGCAGGCCCAATGGAGCTGGTTGCTTGCTGCTGTGGTGGCCGCCCTTTTGGCGAACGTTTTATGCGCCTATCGATGGCAACAAATTGCAAAGGCTATGCTGCTTCAAGGGGCTGAAGCCCTGTCGCTCTGGGGCTGGTTCAAGCTTTATCTGCAAGGCGTATCGGTGAACAGTGTGCTGCCTGGCGGCATTATTGGAGGCGATGTCTGGCGGGCCAGCCAGTTCAAACCATTAGTAGCTTCAGGGCAGGCGGTTTTTTTAGAGCGGCTTGCCGGGCTTTGGGGACTATTCTGTTTAAGTGCGCTGGCTACTTTGTGGCCTGCTTTAACTTACACCGGCGGTGATACGGGCCCTGGCAGCCGCACGGCTAGCGCAGGGGAGTTCGCAATGGATGCAAGCCTGTTGTCAAGCTGGGAGTGGATGGTCTGGTGCGCTGCACTTGCGCCCTTGGTGCTAAGGGCAGCCCTTCAGATTGGTCCCATGAAGCAATGGAAGATGCGTGGTTCTGACGAAGGTAACGAAGGCGAGCCAAGCTCCTTACGTAAATATGTACGAAAGCTCGTGAAGGCCTCCGAGCACCCCCTGGTATTTCGAAGCCTGTCCGTTTCCATTGTCTCGCAATGGCTAACCGTGCTGGCCTTTTGGTTTTGTATGTTGGCAGCAGGCGCCTCATTGGGCCTTGCCGAAGTCACTCTACTTGCGAGCGCTGTTTTCTTGTCAAGCCTTGTGCCTGCAAGCGTGGGCGGATTTGGTGCTCGCGAGGTGGGTGCGGTTTTCTTTTTGGGCTGGGTGGGGGTGGCCGCGGAATCCGCTCTTTTAGGCTCCGTATTCTTTGGCCTTACCGCCACCCTGCAGGGGCTTATGGGGTTGATCTGGTGGGTGCGGACGGCGAGGGTATGAACGACTTCGATTGGACACCACCTAAAATTACGAATCCCATGCATAAAGACGTCGACCCGTCATAAAGCGGTAGGTCATTACGGATCCGCTAAAATCCACAAACATCTTAACGGCCAGGCCGGCCCTAGCCCTCTCCTTACCCCTGGTGATCACCATGTCCGAGCAACACACGAAGAACCAACCCATGAACGAGTTTCCCTTGCTCGATCCGTCCGAGGGGGTTCCACTCTTCTACCCCTTCGTGCCCAAAGAGGCCATTGCCGAGGTCACCGACACGCTCTCTGGGCGCTGGATTGGTCAAGGGCCAAAGGTGGATCGTTTTGAGAAACTCTTTGAAGAAAAGTTTCTGGGGGACTACAAGGCGCTTGCCGTGGGGTCGGGCACCGATGCCCTTCACCTTGCCTATTTATTAGCCGGCGTTGAGGCGGGCGACGAGGTAATTGCCCCCGTATTCACATGCACAGCCACCAACATTCCCTTGCTATACATTGGCGCCAAAGCGGTATTTGCGGACATCGACCCAGACACCATGAATATTTCGGTGGAGGACGTTCGTCGCCGCATTACACCTAAAACCAAGGCCGTTGTCTGCGTGGACTACGGAGGCGTGCCCTGCGATTACGACGCCCTTCAGGCATTGTGTGACGAGCACGGCCTTACGCTCATCGCCGATGCTGCCCACTCCATCGGCTCCACCTATAAAGGTCGCTGCAGCGGCACCCTAGCTGACTTCACCATTTTCTCCTTCCAGGCCATTAAAACACTCACCATGGGCGACGGTGGCATGCTGGTAATTAAAGATGCCTCTTTACTTGAGAAGGCCAAGCGCCTGCGTTGGTTCGGCATTGACCGATCGGCTAAGCAAGGTGGCATTTGGAGCAACGACATTGTTGAGGTGGGCTACAAGTACCAAATGACTGACATCGGTGCAAGCATTGGCCTGGTCGGCTTGAAGATGATCGACACAATTATTAAGGCACGTTACGACTTATTTAAAGTCTACGAGGCAGAGTTAACGTCGCCTAGGGTGCGCCTTGTAGGGTCGGCCTCAGGGCCAGACCACTTCACCTGTGCCTGGCTTCTTACTATTGTGGTCGACACGGGCCGCGTGGAGCTTATGCAGAAGTTACGCGAGAACGGCATTGAATCGGGCCAGGTTCATTACCGAAACGACCGCTACTCGGTGCTTGGCGGACGTCGAAACGACCTGCCTCTTATGGATGCCATTGAAGACAACTACCTGGTTCTGCCCTTGCACCCCATGGTGCAGGCCTCGGACGTGAAGCGAATTTGTGCGCTCATTAACGAGGGCTGGTAAACGCCTTGAAGATCGCCCTTTGTTTTCGAGGTATTGCTCGATCGCTTAAACACACCATTGAAACCATTCGCAGTCACATTATTGAGCCGGCTCGCGAGCTTGGAGAAGTGCGCAGCTTCACGCATCTTTTCGATCAGGCCGAAATTAACGATGTTCGCTCAGGCGAGGTAGGTGAGCTTGACCGCACCGAGTACCTGCTTCTGCAGAGCGATGAGGTTCAACTCGAATCGCCGAATGAATGCCTTGCTCTGCATAAGTTCGAAGAAATAAAAACCTATGGGGACTCCTTTAACAACAACTTCTCTTCCATGCGAAACCTCATTCACGAGCTTCACTCCTTAAAACAAGGATGGGCAATGGCGCAGGCATGGAAGCCCGACATCGTGCTATTTCTTAGGCCCGACCTTGCCTACCAATCGAGCTTTAAAGGCCTGCTCGCGGAAACCATAAAGGTTCAGCGCAAGGGGCTTTGCATTCCCATCTGGCAGGGGTGCTGGGGCGCAAATGACCGCTATTCCATTGCCACCACCCCAGCTGCAGCCGACACCTACGCCAACCGTATCGACAGGGCGCTTGATTACTGCAAGAAAATTAATGGGCCCCTTCATGCAGAAATCTTCCTACTGGCTTGCCTTCGGGAAGACAAAACACCCTTGTGGTTTACAAAAATTCAGGCCCGTCGGGTGCGACTGGGTAATGTCTATCGTAAAGAAAAGTTTAGTACTGTTAAAGGCTCGAATGTGCCCGCCTGGTATCACGGTCTTAAAACTGGCTTCGCAAGGTTTTAATGACCCAGCCAAACGCCTTGAAAGAATCTGGTTTAAAAGATGCACAGCCCTTACTTGTTCTGTGCATAAAGTGGGGGAAAGCCTACGGCCCGCAGCACGTTAACCGTCTGAAGCATGGTGTCCAGCGAAACCTAAGTTACCCATTTCGCTTCATTTGCTTTACAGACGACGCATCTGGGCTCGAACCCGATGTCGAGGTCTTTCCTCTTCCCCGCATCGACCTGCCGAGCCATCATCAAGACCGGCGGTGGACCAAGATTGGGCTTCTTGGACGCGACGTTTATGGCTTAAAGGGTACGGCGCTTTTTCTAGACCTTGATCTGGTGATTGTGGGGCGGCTTGAGCCTTTTTTTGATGAGCCAGGCAACGTCATCATGATTCGCGATATGGATCTTTTCCGCGCCAAACCCTTGCGCGCACTGAACCCCAGGCGCAAGCGCTTTTTAGATCGCGTAGGAAACTCTTCGGTCTTTCGAATGGACATGGGCGCACATGGCGATCTGCTTGACGCTTTTGTGGAAGACCCTGTGCTGGCACAGAGTCAGTTCAAAATTTCACAACAGTTCATGAGTCATCATTTACTTGTGAAGGGGGTCCTAAGCTACTGGCCATCGGCCTGGTGCGTAAGTTTTAAGAACCAGTGTGTGCCGCGTTACCTAAAAAGCTACTTTCAAGACCCATACCTACCAACGAACGCCCGTATTGTTGTCTTCGCAGGAAACCCAAAAATGGACGAGGTTGTAGCCGGTGGAGGTGGCAGATGGTATCGGCGAGTTGGAAAAGTCGACTGGCTTATTCAGGCCTGGACGGCCTCAGACCGCAACGTCGCCAAATCGCAAGATTCATAGCTTAGAAGGATCTGCTGATCGTTACGACCAAGCCCAATGTTGGTGGTGTGGAGGGCCGTGCGGCTTGACAGAGGCACGCCGGGAAACTCCAGGCTTTCAGACTGCACCTGCCGCACCCTAAAACCGTTCCTTAGGGCCACACGGTGAAGCCAAATGTCATCGCCATACGGGCAGAGCTCTTTAAAGGCCTCGCCAGAAGCTTTTAAAGCCACGAGGTAGGACGGCGGGTAAATGACACCACTCACCCCTGTTGCGAAGTGCAAAAATGAAGCGGAATCGTTGGTGCAGAGTGGCCAGTTGGCGTAGGGCAAGAAGCCCTCGCCATCAAGGCCAACTACCCTTGCACGAAAGCAGTTTATTTGATGCGGAAAGCCAAGCCAGGCCTGATGCAGGGACTCAAGCCAATAGGGGCTGTACATTTTGTCGTCGTCAGCGGTAACCAGCGGTTCATGGAAGGTCTGTGTCTCGCGAATGTAGGGATAGTATTTGGTGTGCGGCCCGACATCTTCGCAATACTTTACCTCGAGCCCGCGGCGAACTAGGCGCTTTAAGGCACCCGGTAGGGGCTTGCCATGAAACTCTTTTGAAAGATAAAGAATTAGTCGAGCGGGCTTCATACGCCCAAGGCCAATGCTCTCGATGGCCGCATGAACACGATTGATTCGCGTGGAATGGGTCGTGAGGCTAACCGTCACATTGGAAGCCTTATTGACGATCGAAAGTTTCGCAACGCGGTTGTGCCAGCTTAGGCGAAAAAAAAGAACTGCCTTCTTAACAGACCAGCCTAGGCCTCGCTGCCTCGGCTTTATATTTTGACTAGACATTGACTGCGCCTTGAGGTCTGCACCCCGTTGTCGAAAGGAAAAAGAACAATTCAAGTACCATAGCAGACGCTGATCTAACCATTGGAACTGTCTAGCGATGCAAGCGTGTCTGCCAAATTTTTTTAGTTACAGGGCTGCGAAAGACCTTATTCGTGTGGGCAGAGAGGGCGATGGAGGCTACCTAATATCACAGGCCGATATTGAAAAAACAGATTTTCTTCTTGGGCTCGGAATTAAAGACGACTGGAGTTTTGAACAGCACTTTACCAGCCTTAACAAAGTACCGGTGCTCGCCTACGACGGCAGCATAAGCCAAGAAGTTTTCCTAAAACAACTTATAAAATCAGGGTTGAGGCTATACAACCCGAAACGCTTTGCACACCAACTCCAAGTTTACTTTTCTTATAGGCGCTTTTTTTCAGGGCCTAACAAACACATCGAAAAGTTTGTGGGCCTAAATACGATTGACGAGCGCTACTGTTCGCTTGAAAGTATTCTTGAGTCGGTGAAGTCAGAGAACATTTTTTTAAAGATTGATATTGAAGGCGCAGAATACCGACTGTTTGAGACGATTTTAAGCCAGCAACATAGGTTTACGGGCCTTGCCATTGAGCTTCATCACTGCGACCTCCATCTTCCTGCTATCGAGTCGTTTATTAGTAGGCTCTCACTCAAACTGGTTCATATCCATGCAAATAACAATGGCCCAGTTCGTAGCGATGACAGACTACCCTTGGTTTTAGAGTTGAGCTTTAGTGCTCATTCGAAGCAACAGGAACCTGCAAAACTTCCTCATCCCCTAGATAGGCCTTGCAACAGAAAAAAGAGTGAAATCTACCTTGTGATTCAACATTAACTTGTTTTTTGTACATGCAAGATTCGTATAGAAACCCTGGCCCACAGTTATCGGACTGGGCCTTAGGCATAAGCCTTGCGGTTACAGTGCTTTTGCCTGACGGCCCGAAGGTCGGGCTTATTCTTTTTGGGCTTTGGGGCTTTTACCTGGCAGCCGCCAGGCCACCTACCGCGTCCGGGTTGTTGAAATTTTGGTCTGCCAATCGAGCCATGTCAGTCACTGGATTGATGCTCATTTTTTTTCTCGCAATAAGCCTAATGCTCCTAGCCCACCAGTCGGCAGGCGCCAATGAATACGAACATCTCATTCCCTTTCTGCTCTTTCCGTTTGCGTGTCTCGCCCTTGCAAGCCAGCCCATTCGCACCGATTTTTTCGCAATCGGCGCAGGCCTTGGGGGCTTCAGCAGTGGCCTTTTAGCTTTAGCCGAAGTACTTCATCGAGCCGATGAACTGCCGGTTGACTTGCTGCGGGCAAAAGGTTGGATGACCCAACCGGTGCAGTTTGGAAACGTTTGCGTTTTTCTTTCGGTAGCCTGCCTGGTTTTGCTTGTGACCGGATGGGCAGGACATACCCGGCTGCGCCGATGGGTTCTTTTCTTGGGCTTCAACTCGGCCCTTCTAGGAGCAGTGCTAAGCGGCTCCAAGGGTAGCTTTCTAGCCTTTATGATCTTTGCGGCTTATTTCTTTAGTCTTGTCATGGCCTGGCAATTGGTCTCAAAAAAACTTCTGCTCAAGGTCTTTGCCAGCCTGATACTGCTCTTTACTGTTCTCATTGTTATAAGCCCCCTGTCTGAGCGACTTAAAACCTTTCACGGCTCGATGGTGACAGTTGCATCGGCCCTTTCTTCAAATAACTTTCAATTCAATCTTGAAGGCCTTACGCTCGATGTGTCTGCCAGTAACCGCCTTGCTCAATACGAGATGGCTGTAGAACTTATTAAGTTAAGCCCGTGGACGGGGATGGCGAGGCAAGACATCATTGAGGAGCAAAAAAGGCGGATGGAGGCTTCAACGCCAGGTTTTATAGAGGCGACCCGGTTTGTGCACAGTGACTACTTTGATCTGTTATTGAATAAGGGGCTTCTTGGCTTTGCAGCACTAA